>JAKSQF010000069.1 GCA_024404235.1 Clostridia bacterium
CTCACGGCTTCGCGCAATTTCATATAGGATCACCAGAGACAGAGAGACATCCGAGGAATGTGAAAATGATACATACCTGGAAACGTGGAATCATATCCCGCCGAGTGAACCCAAGGACTATTTCTATGCATTTCTTGCAAAGATCACCCGTGCGATCTCCATCGACCGGTGCCGCGAACGCACAAGACTAAAGCGAGACAGCTACATTGTTGAGCTTACAGATGAGCTTGAAATGTGCATTCCGGCAGTGAATAATGTTCCGGATGATATGGAAGCGAAGCTCCTTGGCGAAGCAATTAGCCGCTACCTGTACACTCTATCCGATGAAAAACAAGTCATGTTCATGCGCAGATTTTTCTATCTGGATACCGTGTCGGAAATAGCCAAACGACTCTCGATCAGCGATAGCAAAGTAAAAACTACACTATTCCGGATTCGCAACGAACTTCGGGATTACCTTATCAAGGAGGGTTACACATTATGAAAAAGAACAAATTAGATGCCATCGGCTATGTTGACGATCAGCTTATCGAAAAGGCTGAAAAATATACCAGCGCAAAGAAAAAGAATACTTGGACGAAGTGGGTTGCGGTTGCCGCCTGCCTGAGCCTTATGATTGTAGGTGCAACTACAATAATGCCAAAAACCATTCATGAACAAGGCGCCGGTAAGGATGCCGGAGGTGTGCAAATGGAAGGAAACTATAGCGTTGCTGTTTTACCTGCAGACAGAAATCTTGATGATGTTCAAAACGCTTCCTGCAATGAACTCAACGAAACAGAAGCTCAGAATGAAGCGGGGTTATGTGATTTCCTGCCGTCGGAGTTGCCGGACGGTTATCATTTCGACCGAGCAAGTATTTATGTAACGACCATGAAAGACGGCACGGTCTACAAGAGACTTTTGATCACCTATCGTACAGGTGAAGGCGCTAAACCGTTGCCTAATGAAGAGGGCGCCGAACAGGTTTCGAACTCTAACGATTTAGGAGATGAATTCAGAATCAACATTTTCTCTTTCAAGCCGGATACAAGCGCTAAAATTTATTCCTTAGAAAAGGTTAGAAGAGAATTGACAAACGGTAATCTTGAAAATGACTTCTTCTATGTTCAGTATAGTGATCATTATGTCGGAATTGAGCCGCTTTCACTGAGCGCAGCAGAAATCATCGGTCTGATTGATAGCATTGGCAGATAAGACGATAGGGCTCAAAAAATCTCAGTTTGTAGGGATGACAAAATTATAATTTCGTACTATATAAGTGTAGTTGATAGAGATATCATCTGCACTTATTTTTATTGTTTTAACAGAGTAATCCCCCTGCATAGCAGGGGGATTACTCTGTTAAAACATAGAAAAGAACGCCCGTCAAAGAGAATAACTCTTTGACGGGCGTTCTTATTCAGCTGCTTTATGCACTTATGCGATTACACAGTGCCGGTTTTGTTTGCAAAACGTAAAAGTTCTGCGGCGGTTTTATCAGTCGGCATTGCCCGAAGCAACAATGTCAACACCCGTTCCGCAGACGTTTGCAATCAGCACGTCGCCGGTTTTTACGGGGGCCGTCAGGTTAAGCTTGCGGATTTCCTCCATGCAGTCAAACAGCTTATCCTTCGGTACGGGGGTCTTACTTCTTACTGCGATCAGCGGACATTTTGTGCCGGAGATTTTTGCAGTAGAGGTTAAAATTCTGACCGGAGCGATAAATTCATTTTCGGCATACTGCTTGCCGCGCGGACAGGTGAAACCCTCGATGCTTGAAATATTACTGCCTTCGCCCTCAACGGTGATGGTGCAACCGGTCGGGCATACGGTACAAATAATCTCTTTTTTCATATTGCTCAAGCCTCCTTAACAGAAACGGTCAACGATTTGACGTCCTTGGCGTCGATCACGAGCTTTTCCATCTCGCCCGGGTTGACCTTAATCGCTTTTCTCTTAACAAGAACGGTGTCGCCGTCGCAAACAGACAGTTCAACCTTCTTCTGCGGCTTCATAACGCGGAAATACAGTTCCACCTTGCCCTCTGTGGGAACAACCGTCTGCGGGCAGACGTAGCGGACGTTTTCACCGGTTTTGACTTCGATTGCACCGTCGGCAGTCAGTTCACCGGCCGCGTACATAGCAGCGCTCTTACCGGCTGTTGCACTTTCGGTGGAAACGTTATCGACAAGGTCGTTAACGTGAACAACGTTGCCGCAGGCAAAGACCGACGGAATGTTGGTCTGCATAAACTGATTGACCTTCGGACCCTTGGTGATCGGAGAAAGTTCGACACCGGCGTTGGTGGAAATTTCGTTTTCGGGAATCAAGCCGACAGAAAGCAGAAGCGTATCGCATTCGATTTCCTGTTCGGTTCCCGGAATCGGCTGTTTCTTCTCGTCAACAGCGGCAATAACAACACTGCTGACACGGTCGTTACCCTTAATATCAACAATGGTATGGGAGAGCATCAGCGGAATGCCGAAGTCATCCAAGCACTGGACACGGTTTCTGGTAAGACCTGCGAGGAAGTCCATCAGTTCGACAACTGCCATAACCTTTGCGCCTTCCAACGTCATACGGCGAGCCATGATCATTCCGATATCGCCCGAGCCCAAAATGACGACCTTTTTACCGACCATTTCGTTTTGACGGTTCATCAGACGCTGTGCGGTTCCAGCCGTGTAAACACCGGCGGGACGGGTCCCCGGAATGACGATATTGGCACGGGTTCTTTCACGGCAACCCATAGCAAGAATGATAGCCTTTGCGGTGATTTCGCAAGCACCGTACTCACCGTTGATGCAGGTGACGGTGTTTTCACCGACCTCAAGCACCATGCTGTTGAGCAGCGTCTTTACGCCGAGTTCCTTTGCTTTGGCAACAAATCTGCCGAAATACTCCGGACCGGTCAGTTCTTCGCTGAACAGCTTCAAACCGAAGCCGGGATGAATACACTGCTGTAAGATACCGCCTAAAGTTTCGTCGCGTTCGACGATAAGAACGTCCTTAGCGCCCTGCTTTTTGGCCGCAACTGCTGCGGAAAGTCCGGCAGGACCGCCGCCGACAACACAAACATCACAATTCATCTTATACATAATTGCACCTTATTTAACCTTTCCGCAAACCATGTACGATTCGCTGTTGTTCTTACGAACGTCCTTCGGCTCAATTCCCAGTTCACGTGCAATAATCTCAATCACCTTGGGACCGCAGAAGCCGCCCTGGCATCTACCCATTCCCGCACGCAGACGACGCTTGATCGCATCGACCGTGGTTGCGGGGATCGGCGAATGAATGGCGTCAACGATTTCGCCTTCGGTTACGGTTTCGCAACGGCAGACAATGTTGCCGTAAAGCGGATTTTCAAGAATCTTCTTATGCTGTTCTTCCTTCGGCAGATCCTTGATTCTCGTGATACCCTTACGCTTCTCGATGAAGTTATCCTTCCAAACCATTTCAAGACCCATATCACGCAGCAGGTTTGCAACGTATGTACCGCAGGAAATGGAATTGGTCAAGCCGGTCGAACGAACACCCGAAAGATTGACGTAATGCTTTACGTCTTCATAGGTGTCGATGTTGAGGCCTTCCGGATTACGATTAGCACGCAGACCTGCATACTGAGTGATGGTATCTTGCAGTTTAACGTTCGGGATCAGCTTGGTAACGTCGTCACGAATGGAGTCAAGTCCCAGTTTGTTGGTGGACTTATCAAACTTATCGTCCAGATCCTCCGCAGTAGGACCGACAAGCATATTGCCGTGAATGGTGGGGGTCATCAGTTTACCCTTAGTGGTAGCGGTAGGAATAGGCAGAACGATGTGGTTGACCTTACATTCGGTATTCTTATCAAGAATGTAGAACTGACCCTTACGCGGAATAACCTTATATTCATCCTTACCGACAAACGATGCGACCTCGTCACAGAAAAGACCGCCGGCATTGATAATATAATCAGCCTCGATATAGCCGTTGGTGGTTTCAGCACCGACGACACGGTCACCCTCTTTGCGGATGCCGGTAACCTTTGTTGAAAGCAGGAATTTTGCACCGTTAGCCACGGCATTTTCAGCCATTGCAACAACGAAAAGGAACGGGTCGATGATACTTTCACGCGGAATGAAAAGACCGCCCTTAACCTCGGGATTGATGTTCGGTTCCATTTCGAGGATCCGTTCTTTTGACAGGAATTCAACATCGTAAACTTTATTCTTTACAGCCTTCGCCTTGATTTCCGGCAATTTTTCAAATTGCTCGTCCGTAATGGCGGGAAGGATGGCGCCAATGCGCTCAAAAGGAATATCCAAATCTTTTGTAAGCTTGTCATAGGCAGGATTTGCGGAAACAACAAGCTCCGACTCAAGCGTGCCCGGCTTTGCGTCATAGCCCGTATGGATAATGGCAGAGTTACTCTTGGAGCAATCACCGCCGACATCCTCGCGCATATCAACACAGGTAACGTCAAGCTTGTACTTGGTCAGCTCTCTTGCGATGGCAGTTCCGACAGCGCCGGCGCCGATCACTAATACGTCAGTTTTCATGAAAGTACCCCCTTGAAAGATTGTATATTCATTATACTACTCTTTTTTTGAAAATAAAAATATATATTGTATATAAAAAAACATATTTTTGCTTTTTTAACTTTATTCAGCGATAGTAAAACACAGAACGACACATTTTTTTGGAATTCGCTTTTCGGCGCAGACGAAAGGAGCAGTCTTTTCAGACTGCTCCCTATCTGTTACATAAATAATGCCTGTTTACCGCGCAGCGTGTGTCCAACCGAGGGCGCTTCGTTTACCAATATCCCAATAATTTACCGCGTTCAAACAGAACGTGAGCAAGATAATGATAACCGTTTGCATTCAAATGAACGTCAAGCTTATTCTGATAGCAAAGTGACGGCGGTAAAGATCCGCCGGCCATACTGTTCGTATCAGCTGTTGTTGCGGTCAACCCTTCAAAGCTAAGGCCTTCTGAAATTGCCAGTTTTCTGAAATTGACGGCATGATCGCCAAACGCTTCCGCAAAAGCATTGTCATAGGCACTAGTCCAATACGGAACAATGATCAAATAACGGTTATTATGATGGTAATCGACCAAAGCCTGATACTGTTCGATCAGCTTTTCCACGTTGTTATCATAACCGCCGTTGGCACCCATAAAGTAGATTTCACAATAGTCGTTTGCAGCAATGTCACTATTGTTGAATACGACCGGTGTTCCGGCAGGAATGGTCAATGTACCGGCGGTATTTTTGCGGGTTAAGGTCAATTCATAAGAAATCGGTGACCAGTTGAAAACATTATTCTTAAAACCGACGGTGTAGTTTTCGGTTCCGATGGTCACATCATTGATCGGCAGTTCACGACCAAGTGCGGATGTTAAACCGATTTTTTCACCCGTAGCGGAAACAAATCCGTTATCACCGAAATCGCCGATAACCACCGAAGTGGTGCCAGATGCAAAGGTAATATCCCTTTCGGTATAAAGCTTCAGCGCGCCCTGTCGTGCCATAATGGTCAGCGTATTTTCACCGCCGTCACCCGAATTCTTCACCTGAAAACGAGATGCAAGCATTTTTTCCAGCTGTGCCGGATAACTGTTACCGGCAGACATTCCCATACCCTCAGTCACGCTGTCGCCCCAGCAGGCGATGACCGGAGCAGTATCTATTACCAGCATTTTTTTATACCGAACAAGGTCACGTACATCAACCGCTAAATCACCGGTCACATCAGAAGCACAATCTGCCTTTTCGGCTAATATTTTTTCCTTGATATACAATAGATTTTCAGCCTCACTTCCATCCAGAAAATCTTTACCGTAGGTACCGCATACAGTTCCGCTGCTGATCACCGGAAATACATTATCTTTTAACGCATAGCGGCAGTAAACAGTATATTCCGTATTGGGTTTAAGCATCGTCAATTCGGCATTACGGTACCATTTTTCGCCGTCAACGCTGTATTCATAGTTTGATTTTCGTTCAACAAAAATTTTTGTTGAACCCGCCAAAAGAAATTTCGGTGCCGAAGGAATCAAAACGATCGTGCCATTTCCGATTTCGGTTTCACCGCTTTTACGTGAATAAAAGGTATAAACCGTATCATATTCCAAATCTTCAAACACATTAGCGCTTTGGAAAATTTCGCCGCCGTTACTGTACTCGTAACCATTTTGCTCCTTCATGGTTACGGTTGTTCCGACAACTGATCCGATTCCGCCCGAAGCGGGTTTACCCGGAAATGGAATATCGTCGTAGGTGATGTTTGTCACAGTTGGTTCACCCAAAGGAGACGTTTCTTTTATTTCACCGTCGACCTTGATTTCCAAATTCCAAATGTAAAGTGTTTGAATATCGCTGCCATACAACTGTATTCCGGGTGCAAAAAGATTGTTGCCGTATGATGAATTACTGTAAGAAAAATGATGTGCTCCCTGCTGCAACACGTTACTGCCGCTTGCACGGTCAGGGAAATTTGTACCTGTAGACACGCAGTGAACCATCGATTGCGGCGCTTCGTTCGGTAGATAATAATCAAATTCGACCGAAACCGATTTTCCCGAAGTACCGTATACGACCCAATAAGCGTTTGGATAATCGTTCGCCGATTTTAAGTTATTATAATCGATTGCCAAAGCAGGAACGGCCGGAAACGGAATATCGTCGTAGGTGATGTTTGTCACAGTCGGTTCACCCAAAGGAGACGTTTCTTTTATTTCACCGTCGACCTTGATTTCCAAATTCCAAATGTAAAGTGTTTGAATATCGCTGCCATACAACTGTATTCCGGGTGCAAAAAGATTGTTGCCGTATGATGAATTACTGTAAGAAAAATGATGTGCTCCCTGCTGCAACACGTTACTGCCGCTTGCACGGTCAGGGAAATTTGTACCTGTAGACACGCAGTGAACCATCGATTGCGGCGCTTCGTTCGGTAGATAATAATCAAATTCGACCGAAACCGATTTTCCCGAAGTACCGTATACGACCCAATAAGCGTTTGGATAATCGTTCGCCGATTTTAAGTTATTATAATCGATTGCCAAAGCCGGAGCAGACGGGAAAGGCACTTGAGAATAAAGGATATTATTCACCCGTGCATCACATTTCGGCTGAAAACTTTGTTCGGCCCCATTTATGGAAATTGAAAAATTCCACACGTAAACGGTTTGCAGATCACTGCCATACAATTGAATTCCCGGTGCAAAGTTAGACTTTGGATAAGCGGGGTTACTGTATGAAAAATGATGTACGCCCTGCTGAAGCACTTGACTTCCGGTCGTGTCATCCAAAAAAGCATCCCCGTAAGAAACGCTATGCACCATTGAGTGAGGGGCTTCGTTCGGCAGATAATAATCAAACGAAAATGCGACCGATTTTCCGCTTGCGTTATAAACCACACCGTAGAAATTCGGATAGTTGTTACCGTTCAGAATATCGGTAAAATCAATTTCATAAACTGTTGCACCGGAATCGGTTGTAGCCACACACGGAACGGAAACCGCACCGATCCCAAACAACAAACAAAGCACCAGTAAAACGCTTAAAATCTTTTTACACATCAACATCCAAATCCTCCAATAAATAGAATCTTTATACCGTATAAGCCTGACGGGCGATGACGTGATCCTGGTATTCTTTATCGAGTTCCACAAAATAGGCACTCCAACCCCAAATACGTACCACAAGTTGACGGTAGTTTTCGGGGTGAGCCTGTGCATCCAGCATTTTTTCACGATTGACGGTATTCAGCTGCAACTGATGACCGCCGCGGTCGATAAAGCTTTTCACTAACATTCCGACCTTTTCAACACCCTCATCATCGACAAACAGACTTTGATGGAATTCCAACGTCAGCGGACCGCCGTTGCAGGCACGTTCAAAATGCGGCGTACTCATGGAAGCAATGACCGAAAGCGGACGCTCTACGTAGGCAAAAAGGCTGAGGGAGAAATTCGTACCAAACGGCTCGCCCTTGCGGCGACCGTCGGGTGAAGCGCCGATTTCGGCGGCGTGCCACAGATAATACATCGCACTGCCCGTACCGGCACGGAAGATTCCACCGCGGCAGTTTTTCTTGCCCTCGACCGCATCGGCAAAGGTATCCAAAAGTGCAACGGCAATGCAATCGACCGCATCGTTATTTTGACCGAGCTTCGGTGTTTCAAAGCGCAGTTTATGGAGCAGTTCGGGTGCATTGGCAAAATCGCTGTCAACAGCTTCAATATAGTCTGCAGGCGTAATGCTCTTTTCTTCAAAAACGTACTGCTTGATTGCGGCAAGCGAGTCAGCCGCCGTGGCAATACCGGTACCGTGAATACCGAAATTATTATACTTTCCGCCGGTGTAGATGTCGCAATCCATCAGCACGTTCATAAAGGGTGACGGCACAAACCACACGTCCTTGATTCCGTCACAAATACGCTCGGCCTCCTGCTTGATTT
>JAKSQF010000007.1 GCA_024404235.1 Clostridia bacterium
TTAAGAAATGAGTATGGTGTTACAGGTATAAATATGGATATTTATCAAGTAAATGACATTGCAGAACTGATCAAGGGCAATTCCTACGTCGGCCGCGGTATTGTTATCGGTAAAACGGCTGATGCGAAAAAGGCCTGCGCCGCTTATTTTATTATGGGTCGCAGTGCGAATTCCAGAAACCGCATGTTTACTGAAAAGGACGGTGCAGTTTATACCGAACCTTTTGATGCTTCCAAGGTCGAAGATCCGAGCTTGATCATTTATGCGGCAATTCGCGCTTATGAAAACAAGCTAATCGTCACCAACGGTGATCAGACCGATACGATTTATGACGGTCTTGCCGACGGCAAATGTTTTAATAAGGCATTGAAATCCCGCGAATTCGAACCGGATGCACCGAATTTCACGCCCCGTATCAGCGGAATGCTGACCTTTGAAAACGACGATTTCACCTATCAGATGAGCATTCTCAAAAGCATTGATGAGCAGGGAAGTGACTGCGCTCGCTATAATTTCTCTTACCCGTCCAAAGCGGGTCTTGGCCATTTTATTCACACCTATGTTTGCGACGGCAACCCCATCCCGACTTTCCAGGGTGAACCGGAGCGTGTTGCGATCGAAAACGACATTGACGTTTTCACCGACAAGCTTTGGAACGCATTGGATGTCGACAACAAGATTTCGCTTTACGTTCGTTATATTGATCTTGCTACCGGCGAGATTGAAAACAGAATGATCAACAAAAATCAGTAAGGAGCTGGCAAAATGAAAGAATTTGAATTAAAATACGGCTGCAACCCCAACCAAAAGCCGTCTAAAATTTTTATGAGCAACGGTGCCGAACTGCCGATCGAAATTCTTTGCGGCAGACCCGGTTACATCAACTTTTTAGATGCTTTCAACTCTTGGCAGTTGGTAAAGGAACTCAAGGAAGCATTGGGCTTACCGGCCGTTACCTCCTTTAAGCACGTCAGCCCGACCTCTGCGGCGGTTGGTATCCCGCTTTCCGATTCTTTGAAAAAGGCCTGCTTTGTAGATGATATCGAAGGTCTTGACGATTCGCCGCTGGCTTGTGCGTATGCCCGCGCCCGTGGTACCGACCGTATGTGTTCTTTCGGTGACTGGGTCGCACTTTCGGACGTTTGCGACGTCACCACCGCTTTGATGATCAAGCGTGAGGTTTCGGACGGTATTATCGCACCCGGCTACGAGCCCGAAGCACTTGAAATTCTGAAGTCCAAGCGCAAGGGAAATTACAATATCGTAAAAATTGATCCCGATTACGTTCCGGAAGCCATTGAACACAAGCAGGTATTCGGCATCACCTTTGAGCAGGGAAGAAACAACTTCAGAATTGATGCCGATCTGCTGAAAAATATCGTAACCGCCAATAAGGATATGCCGGAAAGTGCTGTCCGCGATTTGATCGTTGCGCTGATTACCTTGAAATATACCCAATCCAACTCGGTTTGCTATGCCGTTGACGGTCAGGCGATCGGTGTCGGTGCCGGTCAGCAATCCCGTATTCACTGCACCCGTCTTGCCGGATCCAAGGCTGATACATGGTTCCTGCGTCAGTGTGACAAGGTGTTGAATTTACCCTTTAAACCCGAGCTTGGACGTCCCGACCGCGACAACGTAATTGACGGTTACATCAATCAGAATGAAGAAGATGTTTGTGCAGACGGCAACTGGCAGAAGTACTTTACCGAACAGCCGGCACCTTTCACCGCCGAAGAACAGAAAGCCTATCTTGCGACGATCGACGGCGTTGCCCTTGGCTCAGATGCGTTTTTCCCGTTCAGCGATAACATTGAACGTGCAAAGCGCAGCGGCGTAAAGTATATTGCTGAGCCGGGTGGCTCCATTCGTGATGATTTGGTCATTGAATGCTGTGATAAATACGGTATGGCAATGGCCTTTACCGGTATGCGTCTGTTCCACCATTGATTTATCTTTACAAAGTCGCTTAGTTCGTGTATAATATTGTTGACATTTGCAGAAAAATTTTTGAATGAGGGATATTTATGTCTTATAAATCCGATATTGAAATTGCACAGGAATGCCAACCCGAGCATATTACCGAAATTGCCAAGCGAGCCCACGTGGACGCAAAATATATCGAGCAGTACGGTAATTACAAAGCAAAGATCGATCCGGCGCTGTTAAAAGAGGACCGTAAAAACGGTAAGCTGATTTTGGTGACCGCCATCACCCCGACACCCGCCGGCGAGGGTAAAACCACCACGACGATCGGTTTGGCGGACGGCTTACGCCGAATCGGCAAGGACGTTACCGTTGCTCTGCGTGAACCTTCCTTAGGTCCGGTTTTCGGCGTTAAGGGCGGTGCGGCCGGCGGAGGCTACGCACAGGTTGTTCCGATGGAGGATATCAACCTGCACTTTACGGGTGATTTCCACGCAATCGGCGCGGCGAACAACCTGCTTGCCGCAATGCTTGACAACCATATTCAGCAGGGAAATGCACTCGGCATTGACGTTCGTAAGATCACATGGAAGCGTTGTGTCGATATGAACGACCGCCAGTTGCGCTTCGTTGTGGACGGTATGGGCGGTAAGCCGAACGGTGTTCCGCGCGAAGACGGTTTCGACATCACTGTTGCCAGCGAGATTATGGCTGTTTTTTGCCTTGCAACCTCCATTACCGACCTGAAAGAAAGACTTTCCCGCATTATTGTTGGTTACACCTATGACGATAAGCCGGTCACTGCAGGCGATTTGAAAGCCGTCGGTGCTATGACCGCATTGTTAAAGGATGCGTTAAAGCCGAACTTGGTACAGACCCTTGAGGGAACACCGGCCTTTGTTCACGGCGGACCTTTTGCAAATATCGCCCATGGCTGTAACTCGGTCATGGCAACGCAAATGGCTTTGAAAATGGGTGATTACACCGTTACCGAAGCCGGCTTCGGCGCAGATTTGGGCGCTGAAAAATTCTTGGATATCAAATGCCGTATGGCAGGTCTCGTACCGGACGCCGTCGTCGTTGTTGCCACCGTTCGTGCACTAAAGATGCACGGTGGTCTGCCGAAGACCGAGCTTGCCACCGAAGACCTCGCCGCATTGGAAAAGGGTATTCCGAATTTGCTTCGCCACGTTTCCAATATGAAGAACGTCTATCAGTTGCCCTGCGTGGTAGCTGTCAACCGTTTCCCGACCGATACCGATGCTGAAATTGACTTTATTATTGACAAGTGTCGCGAGCTCGGCGTTAACACAGTTTTGTCCACTGTTTGGGCTGACGGCGGCAAAGGCGGGGAAGCGCTCGCACGTGAGGTCGTTCGTCTCTGCGAAGAAGAACGAGGCAACTTCACCTTCTCGTATGATTTGGACGGTACGATCGAAGAAAAGATCGAAGCCATCGTGAAAAAGGTCTATGGCGGTGACGGCATTGCCGTTTTGCCGAATGCCAAAAAGCAAATCGCACAGTTGACCGCTCTCGGTTTTGATAAAATGCCGATCTGTGTTGCCAAGACGCAGTACAGTTTTTCGGATGACCCGACCAAGCTCGGTGCACCGAGCGGCTTTACAGTAACGGTTAAAAACGTAAAGGTTTCTGCAGGTGCAGGCTTCATCGTCGTTCTGACCGGTGATATTCTGACCATGCCCGGTTTACCGAAAAAGCCGGCTGCCGAAAACATTGACGTTGACGAAAACGGTAAAATCATCGGTTTGTTCTGATAATCATTAGTTGCAAACGCCTTTTGTACTCAAAAACGGGTATAAAAGGCGTTTTTCTTAAGTTTTCGTATAAAATCCCTCCTGACGAATAAAATTGATTGAGAGGGTGATTCTTGTGTCATTAAAAAAACGGATTACAATCTACCAGAACGCCAAAAGTCCGATGTTCTTCATAATGCGACGTTCGGGTTTGGTGATTTTAGCTTTTGCCGTTTTAATTCTTTCATTAAGTCTTAAGGATAAAAAGTCCGAATCCACGATACCGACCGTCGTAAAACCGCAAAATAATTTTTGTGTGATTTTAGATGCCGGTCACGGTGGATTTGACGGAGGCGCCGTTGCGTACGACGGCACCGCTGAGAAGGATATTAACCTGAATATTACGCAAAAGTTGCGTGATTTTCTTGAATTTAACGGTGTACGGGTGATTATGACCCGCACTGAAGACACCGGCACCGAAAGTATTTCCGGCCCGATTGCGCGGCGTAAAAAAAGTGATCTTGAAAACCGGTTAGCTTTAATGGGTAGAAATCCGGACTCGGTATATGTTAGTATACATTTAAACAAGTACACGACCTCCTCGGCAGCAGGGGCGCAGGTTTTTTATACGTCCAACGTAGATTCGGCGGTAAATTTGGCCGAAAGCGTGCAGGGGATGATCACCCAAATGCTGCAACCCGAAAATACTCGTGTTGTCAAAGCGGGCGGTAAGAATACCTACTTGCTGCATAAAGCGACCGTACCGGCAGTTATAGTTGAATGCGGTTTTCTCAGTAATCACCGCGAACTTGAACTGTTGAAAAATCAGGAGTATCAGTCAAAAATGGCTTTTGCCGTTGCTAACGGCATTCTGCAATATCTGAGTACTTGCGGAACATAGTCTGTTATGTTATAATTCTTTTTTGTAAAGGGGATGAAGCTATGGCACCGAAAAGTAAAACCGTCTACGTCTGTAGCGAATGCGGATACGAAAGTATGAAGTGGACGGGGCAATGTGCCGGTTGCGGCGCGTGGAATACGATGAACGAGGAGCTCTCCGTTCCGTCGAAATCGGTCACAAGTCTGCCGCGCAATATTCATACTGCCACAGCAAAATCGTTAAAGGATATCAACGCAGATGATGAATGCCGTTTCGTTACCGGCATCCGCGAATTAGACCGTGTTTTGGGCGGTGGCATCGTCAAAGGATCGGTCACGCTGCTTTCGGGAGACCCCGGCATCGGTAAATCGACCATTTTGCTTCAAATATGTAATGCTCTTCAAAATCAGTTAAAAATTCTGTACGTTTCGGGTGAGGAGTCGGCAGTACAAATCAAGCTGCGCGCCAACCGTATCGGCGTTACGGGAGATCAAGTCACCGTTATGTCCGAAACCGACACGCAGGCCATTTGTGAATACATCCGTATCACTAAACCCGATCTTGTGATGATCGACTCGATCCAAACAATGCAAATCAGCGAGCTGTCGTCCTCGGCCGGCAGTATCGTTCAGGTGCGCGAAAGCACCAATCTTTTACTGCATACAGCAAAGGATCTAGAAATTCCGACCTTTATCGTCGGTCACGTCAATAAGGGCGGCGATATTGCAGGTCCCAAGGTAATGGAGCATATTGTTGACACGGTACTGTACTTTGAGGGCGAACGTAATCAATCCTACCGCATTTTGCGTGCTATTAAAAACCGCTTCGGGTCGACCAATGAAATCGGTGTATTCGAGATGAGCGAACGCGGCTTAAACGAAGTTGAAAACCCATCGGCAATGCTGCTTTCCGGCCGAATCAGTAACGTTTCCGGCGGTTGTATCACCTGTGTGATCGAGGGAACACGGCCGATCCTATCCGAGGTGCAGGGGCTTGTTACAACGACCGGCTTCGGCAATCCCAGACGTATGGCAACAGGCTTCGATTACAACCGCTTAAATTTACTGCTGGCAGTTTTGGAAAAACGTATCGGCTTGTATTTTTCCAATTTGGATGCTTACCTTAACATCGTCGGCGGAATGCGTTTGGACGAGCCTGCGGCTGATTTGGCAGTTTGTATGTCACTGGTTTCGGGTTTGCGAGATATTCCGATCGATGACCACTGGATTGCCTTCGGCGAGGTCGGTTTATCGGGTGAAATTCGCAGCGTTTCGCGTGTGTCGGCACGCATTAACGAGGCGGCACGGCTCGGGTTTACGACCTGTATTTTGCCGAAAAGCTGTCTGCGACAGGCCGGCGAAGCACCTGCGGACATTGAGTTGATCGGTGTTCGCAATCTGCGGGAAGCAATTGATTTAATTAAGTAACAAAAACGCCACGGTGGACCGTGGCTTTTTTAATTAGTACTTGCGTATTCTTTTGATCACAAACTTAACAATTTCGCAGAAAGGAATCAGCAAAAGCGAAAGTCCGATGCACAGCGTCAACTGTTTGAAGGGAAGGATCGTGAATTGAAAAACAAATCCGATCGGCGTAGATATCAAGAACAGAATAAAGAAGATTACCAACAAGACGGAGGTATTGATGCTTCGGTTATTGAAAAGACGCTTCGGGTGTGCAAAAACCGATTGCGTCGTTTTCAGATTGTAAACGTGAATGGCCTGCGCCATTCCGGAAGTACAAAACGCCATTGTCCATGCAACGCGCGTATCGGCGCCACCTTTATGATAAGCCAAAAGGGTAATTGCCGCAATAAATATCGACTGCAAAACACCGGCAACGCAGGAGTAACGGTCGTAGATATGACCCGAAAGTGCCAGCGGACGGCGGTGCATAACGTGTTCTTCAGCCTTTTCGACACCGAGTGCAATGAACGGGCCGCAATCAATCAACAGATTCAACCACAACAGCTGATCGGCAGGGAACGGATATGTATGGAAAATAATAACCGAAAGCAGATAGGTCAATATAACGGCGAAGTTACAGCTTAGCAGATAAAAGACGGACTTACGAATGTTCTCAAATAACCCGCGACTTTCCTTAATGGCATCAACAATCGAAGAAAAGCTGTTATTCGTGATAACGATATCTGCGGAGCCACGGGCAACGTCGGTGCCGTAGCGACCGACGGCACAACCGATGTCGGCTGTGGTCAATGCCTCGTAATCGTCAGCGCTGTCACCGGTTGCGGTAACCAGTTCACGCCGGCTTTGCCACGCTTTGATGATACGCACCTTATCCCCGGAAGAAACACGGGCATAAACCGTGTATTTTTCGATATTAGCGCTAAGTTCCTCATCGGTCATAGCATCCAACTCGGCACCCGTTATCAACTCCGTACCGTCCTTTAAAATGCCGATTCTGCGTGCAACGGCGCGTGCAGTAACGGGGTTATCACCCGTGATCATAATCGTTTTAATGCCGGCGCGGTCGCAGGTTTTTATGGCTTCAATCGCACTGCTTCTCGGCGGATCGGAAAGTCCCAAAAGCCCGACAAACAGCATATCACTTTCAATATCGGAAGCAATAGGCGTGGCGGGAATATCATCTAAAGGCTTCATTGCAATACAAAGAACACGCTGACCGTTTTCCGCAAGCGCATCATTTTGTTTCAGCAATGCTTCTTTATCGCAGTTGCCGCACTTATCGATCAGCATTTCAGGTGCACCCTTGGAAATAGCGACCGGTTTTCCGTCCAGAAGATTGATCGTTGTCATGATCTTGCGGTCGGTATCAAACGGAATGGATTTTAAGCGGGGGAACAGTTCCTCAATTTCAACAGAGGACATATAGTTGAATTGCGCGCAGGCATTTTCAATAGCAAGCTCGGTCGTGTCGCCATCCAAGGTATGGCAGGCGGCGGCAAGCTTTAATATCAATGCATCCTTCTCATTCAAAACCGTGTCAGCTTCAATTTCGGTCATGGTATCGCCGTCGAAAATAGAAGAGAGCGCCATTGTGTTGTGGGTCAAAATGCCGGTTTTATCTACACAAAGAACGGTTGTACGGCCTAACGTTTCGGTAGCACTAACCTTTTTTATCAGGATATTATCCTGCAAAATTCGTTCAATGCCCAAAGCGATCAGTACAGGAGAAATTACAGGAATACGGGTAGGAACAGCCGTAACCGCAAGAGCCAACGCGTCGGTAATTGCGCGGACGGTCTTCAATGCGAAAGCCTTTTCCGCAAAGGTCAGCATTGCCAACACGAAATACAAAACACAGAAAACACTAATGACGACGTTAATAAATTTATAACTGCCATCAAGCAGTCGTTGTACCGGCAATTTATCGTTCTTTGTCTGCTTGCCGATTATTGCCGTGTGGCCGAGTTCGGTGTTCAGTCCCGTAGCCACAACAACGGCCTTAGCCGACCCTTGAATAACACTGCAACCGGCATACACCATATTGTTACGCTTTTCGATCGGATCAATTTCTTCACAAAGGAAAGAGGCGCTTTTTTCAATCGGGACGATCTCTTCGGTTAAAGCAGCTTCGTTGCAACGAAGCTCAAGCGATTCAAGCAGCCGTGCATCTGCCGTGATATAATCGCCGGCTTTTAAAAGAATAATATCACCGGGAACAAGGGCAGAAGCCGAGATGACTTGCTCGATCCCGTCACGGATAACGGTCGCTTCCGGATTGGTGACGGTATGTAAATGCCTTAAAATCTTCTGGCTGTTATAGCGATGCAAGGCATCCAAAAGCATACTGACAAGAAGCAGCGCTATAATCAGCAACGGGGTGTAAAGGTGGGCTGTATTCTGATCCTTGTAAACCCACGTCAACACGCAGGATATAATCGCCATAATGCTGAAGATTATAGAAAGCTTACCGGAAAGCAGGGAAATGAGCTGCTTTAAAAATGAGGGCTTTTCCGCATCGGACAGTATGTTTTTTCCGTATTGTTCCACTCTTTCATCGGCAACACCGTTCGGTAATCCGATATTCTTATCAACGCCGAGTTCCTTTAAAACGGCTTCAGATTCGGCACTGTGCCAAATCATATAATCACTCCTTTGAATCATCTGTGGTTGAAGCTTGCTTTTTGGCTTTAACGTTTGCCAACGGATTTGCATCAATGGCCCGACGGGACTGCTCGTCCGAAACGTGGGTATAAATCTGCGTCGTACCGAGATTTGCGTGTCCTAAGATTTCCTTCAGCACACGAATATCAACGTTGCCTTGCTGGTACATCAACGTAGCGGCCGTGTGACGTAATTTATGGGTCGAAAGCCCTTGACCGGACAATCCCGCCTTATCAAGATAACTCTTCACGATATACTGAACCGTTTTATTGCTTAGGCGACGGTGGTTACGGCTGATAAAAAGTGCATTACGGTCGTCGCCGCGAATTTGATCGTTGGGGCGTACTGCCAAATAATCGCTGATAGCCGCGGTGCAGGCATCGTTGAGGTAAACCATCCTCTCTTTGTTACCTTTACCAAGCACACGCATACTGCCATCGGGACGAATATCAGTTGTATTTAACCCGCACAACTCCGACAAACGAAGACCGCAATTCAAAAAAAGCGTTAAAATGCAGTAATCACGCTCTTTATTGGGGCCGTCGACCGATTGCAGGAGGTCAATGGACTCTTCCAAAGAAAGATGCCTTGGCAGGCTTTGCTTTAATTTCGGAGAATCCAAAAGCTCAGCCGGGTTGTTTTCGATTAAATGCGTCTGCGCTGAAAGGTAGCGGAAGAAAATGCGTAAGGTCGAGCACTTGCGCGCGCGGGTTGAAGCGTTATTATTCCGTTCATTTTTGCAGTAAACGATAAATGCGTACAGATCGGAAATCGTGACCGTTCGGATCAATTCGAGATCGACCGATTCAATTGAAATTTCCTCCATTGGCACCTGCGTGTCAACCATACCGCGAACCGTCAACAGATAGCGAAAAAAGGTCTGCAAATCAAGATAATACTCTTCAACAGAACGGGCAGACTTACCCTTAATGGTTTCACTGTAGGTCAAAAAATCACGAATGACCGGCGGTGCAGAAAGTAAGATTTCGTGTTTCATTGATTACTCCATCAACACATATTTATATAGATTATATCACTTTCTCCAAATTTTTTCAACCATAATAGTGTTTTATTATTGTATTATAATGTAAATACCGTTATAATAGGGTTGAAATCAAAAAAGGGGAAGGGGAACATCGTGACGGACAGTCGCTTAACCGAAAGGCAGAAAAAAGTCCTTTCACTTCTTTCATTGGTAATATTAGCGATATTCTGGGTCGCTGTTTTTTATTACGTCGGTCGGCCGATGCTGGCATTTGTCAACCGGCCGGATAAGTTCCGCGCTTGGGTCATGGAAAAAGGTATATTCAGCCGTTTGATCTTTATCGGTATGGTGGTGCTTCAAATCATTGTAGCCGTCATTCCGGGTGAGCCGCTGGAACTTGGCGCAGGCTATGCTTTCGGCGCTGTGGAGGGTACAATTCTTTGCATCGTTGCCGATTTAATTGGCGGTATAATTGTTTTTGCTTTAGTGCGCAGTATTGGTGTACGCATAGTAGAAGTCTTTTTCTCGCGTGAAAAGATCCTGTCGCTTCGTTTTTTACAAAAACGTGAGCGCGTTAATTTATTCACTTATCTCATATTCATTCTGCCGGGGACACCGAAGGATCTTTTGTCGTATGTTGTAGGCTTGACCGATATGCGGTGGAGTGTTTGGATTTTGATTACAAGCATTGCAAGATTACCGTCGGTAATTACATCAACTTTAATCGGCTCTGCAATCGGATTGCAGAACTACACCGTCGCCGCCATTGCGTTTGGCGCAACGGTATTGCTGAGTATTGGCGGTATAATTGTTTACCGAATCGTCTGCAAGCGACAAAATGAAGACAATGATGCAGTAGAATATACTAAGTCGGATATTTAGTAATCAATAAAATCTTTCGGGAGAGCGGGCCTAAAGAATCATACCGAATTATACAAAATCAATGTTTTGTATAATTGAGGGGAGCGTTAAAGTTAATTTAAACTGCTAAATAGGTCTTTAAAGCGCTTTTATAGCATTTGGGCCGACCTAACACATCGCTACAATATTATAACTATATATTGCTTAAAAGCATCTACAATTAAAGTCTGCAAAATCATTTGTGCGCACCAATTCATCTTCAGTTATTTCAGTCGTAAGAATTTTTTTACGTCGTTAATTCGTATCCACAGTCACTACCACGTATGTTATTTTGTTTTTTGGCTGATCTCTACGCGAAATATCCGCAACCCATCAAAATTTCATCCTCTCAGTTTTTTGCTGACATATCATAGGTCATTGGAAAAAATCTGAGAGGATGATTGTTTTTTTTTTTTTTGTTATGCAGATGCTAAAAACTGAAAATTTGTAAGTTTAGAACATTTTGCGAAAAATCGCTCTATAGAATAATGCGGTTAGTTTCTATGATATAGAAAATGAGAATCACCGTATCACCCATTTGACTTTTGTCTAAGTACAAACCGGCAACAGATATTTTTTGACTTAAAAAACTGTCAAGCCCCTATTTGTTAAAATTTTAACAAATAGGGGCTTCTCTCACAGAATAATGCAGACCAATCCGTTACAGCCTTCATTGATAACACGCTCAATGGTTTCCTGAATACGCCCGCGTGCGTCAACCGGCATATGTGCCAGTTTTGCGTGCAGACCCTCGTTGACCAATTCGTGCAAAGACTTGCCGAAAATGTTTGAATCCCAAATCTTTACCGGATCATCTTCAAACTGCTTCAATAAATACAAAATCAGATCCTCTGATTGCTTTTCGCTGCCGACGATCGGTGTTACCTCGGTCGTAATATCAGCGCGCATCATGTGTATAGACGGTGCCGAGGCTTTTAGTCGAACGCCGTACCTACCCCCCTGCTTCATAATTTCCGGCTCTTCCAAAGACAGTTCTTCGATTGATGGCATAACAATGCCGTATCCTGTTGCTTCCACCTCGTCCAAAGCATCCTTTACACGCTTGTATTCGCGATTTGAAGCTGATAATTCCTTTAAACAATTTAAAAGTTCCATTTCATCGTGTATACTCAATGAAGTTTCCTCTTCCAAAACGCGATAAAACAGTTTTGGCTTGACGTCGATCACTACATCCGCACTGCCCTTACCTAAGTATACGCCTGATAATCGCGCCGAATCAACGTTTTCGCTATCAGCGAATGCTTGCTCAAATCGGCGCACGTCACGAATGTGGCACATCCCATTCGCCGCCTTGCGAATTCCATCCATCAAATCGCCGCGCAGCCAATGATCAACCGGCAGCGTATTGATCCAAAGCGGAAAACGGATATTGATTTCCGAAACGGGAAATTCGAACAAAATCTGTGCCAAAATGTCGCGGATATCCGCTTCGCATAGATCCTGACAATTCACCGGCAGCACCGTGACACCGTGCTTTTCGGTAATTTCCGCTACGGTTTTTCGGGCATTTTCACTGTTCGGATCAACGCAGTTTAACAACACAATAAACGGTTTGTTCAGTTCTTTTAACTCGCCGATCACACGGTCTTCCGCCTCGCTGTATTCTTCGCGTGGAATTTCACTGATACTGCCGTCCGTGGTAACAACCAAACCGATTGTCGAATGCTCGCGTATAACCTTTTCCGTGCCGATTTCCGCCGCCATATTAAAAGGGATCGGCTCTTCGTGCCACGGTGTCATCACCATTCGCGGTTGATCATTTTCGATATATCCCAACGCACTCGGCACAATATAACCGACACAGTCGATCAAACGGACGTTCAACTCTGCAGCCGAATCCAACTTGATCTGTGCGCCTTTTTCAGGGATAAACTTCGGCTCGGTCGTCATAATGGTCCTACCGGCGGATGCCTGCGGTAGTTCGTCATTGGCGCGTTCTTTTTGATACTCCTCGGAAATGTTCGGCAGTACCAATTCTTCCATAAAACGCTTAATAAAGGTCGATTTACCCGTTCGCACCGGTCCGACCACACCGATGTAAATGTCGCCGCCGGTTCGTTTCGCAATATCCTGATATATGCTTGTATTTGTCATAAACATTCCTCCGAAGACTGAAATACCTGATCTGTTTCAAAATTATGCTTATAAAGGTATGTTTATGACAGAAAAATGGGCCCCGTCTGTTAAACGGTACCCATTGTAAATCATTATTGCGGATTTTCCTGCGAGGTTGAAGCCTCCGATGATGTCGGTGCATCGGATGAAGTGCTTGATTCCGACCCCTGTTCCGAAGACGACGTTGCAGATGAATCGGCATTTGGTTTATCGGGTTTGTTCTCCCCTTTTTCACCTTCTGCATCGGTGGTTGGCGCCTCGGCCTTTGAGCATTTCGGCGGAACGTTACTCGCGCGGTACCAACCGATCTTTTTAGATCCGCAGGAGCTGCCTGCCAACTGGCCGGTAGAAGTGCAGAAATAAGCCTCTTTCACGTCGGGACTGTCCGTGAATTTTTCCACGGATTTTCCCCGATGGATTTCCTGCATAACCGAACCCCAGATTTTTTTGGCGATATTCGTATCACGAATATGGATGCGGTTTCCGTTAGAGTCGACCTTATCGTAGCCACACCAGCAGGAGCCGACATAATACGGCGTACCGCCGCAGAACCACAAGTCGGCTTCATCGTTGGTTGTACCGGTTTTACCGTAGACCGGCATTTTCGGCAGATAGGAAGTAATCAGTTTAGCAGTACCGTTTTTGACGATATTCTGCAACAGATGATTCATAACGTCGGCCGTATCCTCGGATATCGCAAATCGGCCATAATCACGCTCACGGTTCAAAATAATATCACCGGCGGGATTGCGCAGCGGATTGCCCTGCGAATCGGTGATTTTTGTGTAGAAATGCGGTTCGTGATAGGTACCGTGGTTCCCGAAAATCGCATAAGCCGCCGCCGATTCCAGTGTTGTAAGACCACCGCTGGTACCACCCATTCCAAGCGGCGAAAGGTTTAAGTCACCGTTGCCACCCGGATTTAAATGTTTAAGTCCCAACGTGTTGGTCAGAAAATCATAACTGGCCTGCAATCCCAATTTTTCATCCAGCAACTTGACCGGAATGGTGTTGTAGGATTGTTCCAAAGCGTATTCAACGGTAATTTTAGCCCCTCGGCCGCCGGTATTACCATAGTTATTGGCCTTCCAACCGCCGTAGGATTTACTTCTGTCCTCCACCAAAGAGGAATAAGTGATGTAGTTACCCTCAATACAAGGCGCATAAACTGACAGCGGTTTAATGGATGAACCGGGCTGTCTTGCAGAGGAAGTCGCACGGTTTAATACACGGTTGGCGGATTTTTCACCCAAACCGCCGACAATACCCAAAACGTTGCCTTTGTAGTCCATTACGGTCATCGACGATTGCATCGTTTGTTCGCCGTGCTTCAATGCATAACTGCTGTTGCTGTATACCTTCTCCATCGTCGATTGGATGCCGGAATCCATGGTGGCGTAGATACGATAACCGCCGTTCAAAAGCTTATAACTGGCCTCTTCCGCCGTAAGGCCGTATTCCTTCATAAACTGCTGCTGAACATCTTCAATCAGTGCATCAATAAAGTAAGAGTTGACATCCGCTTCCTTGGAAATCGTCTTTTCATCAGCGACAACCTCCAGCTTTTCATCAATGGCGGCGTTGTATTCGTCCTTCGTAATATAGCCTTGACTCAACATTTCGGAAAGAACGGTATTTCGACGTTTTAAGCTCTCGTTCGGATTGATATCAGGCGAATACAATGAAGGATTTTTGGTAATACCGGCAAGGGTAGCGCATTCGGGCAGGGTCAGTTTATCGACTGTTTTACCAAAATAATAGTTTGCCGCAACCTGCACACCCTTGATATTATGACCCAGAGATATCAAATTAAGATAGGATTCAACGATCGTATCCTTTGCGTAGTTTTCTTCAAGGTAACGAGCGCTTAAAATTTCACGAACCTTACGTTTTGCGTTCTGTTGATCATCATTGGTTAGGTTCTTAACCAACTGTTGCGTAATCGTAGAACCGCCTTGATTGGAATCATAAAAATGTAAAAACATATTGGCAAAGGCGGAAAACGTACGCTTCCAGTCAGTACCCTGATGCTTGTAGAAACGCTTGTCTTCGATTGCTACAACGGCATTGACCATATTTTGTGGAATACCCGTGTAGGCCTTGTCTTTTTTCTCGGCGGCATCCCGATCATACTCTACCCAAATACAATGCGTATCGCCTTGAAGACGCTTGTACTCAACGTATTTACCGTTGGAATTCTTCACGTAAACAACCGAGGTAAACAAGGCACTAAAGCCATCAGCACCGTTAATGGAGTTTAGGTCATAGTTTTCAATATCAAGGGTTTGATTTTGATTGTAGGCCCACAACAAAAAAGCGCCGAAAACAACGGTAGCGGTGATGACTCCAACCAAGAACAGCGAAAGCAACGACATCAGTATGCGACGACGGGTTTTCTTCTTCTTTGTCTTCTTTTTCACCGCTTTTACGGTGGTGTCGGTTGAAAAGGTAAATAAGTCAATTTGCCGGTTTCCGTTGTCTGCAGGTTCTGTTTCCGCAGCATTTTGAAAACTCGGCACGTCACTGTCACCAAATAGAATCGGTACCTCGCCGGAAGAAACGGAATTCTCCTCGTCACCGGCGCCGGTAAAAAAATTCGGAACATCAATATCGTTTTCACGATAATCAGATGGTTCAAAAAATTCGGACATAACACTTACCTCCGCGTCCAAATATAATCATACCAATTTACATTATTATACCATATTTCCGCGATTTGTTAAGTTACAATTTTTTTACATTTTACATGTGCATATTATTGACAATAAGGTCAAGAATACCTTTCGAGGTGTTTTGATTGAAAAAAGGCATCATTTGTGCGGCAATTTCGGTTATGCTCGTTATCGTAATTGCGGCAATATTACTGATTAAACCAAAGCAAACTACGAAAAATCCTCCACAGCTGCGGCTTAAAAACGAGTATCGTATTGCGGTGCACGAGCATCAAATCGTTTTATACGAAAACGGTAAAATTATTGAATACTATCCGGAAATCATCGTTGATAACCTTCCCTATGAGGATCGTCTGCAGTTAGAAAATGGCATCTCGGCCGCCACTAAATCCATCGCCGAACAGATCATCGAAGATTTTGACGGATAATTTTTCACTGTAACACTTGAAAAAAAGCAACATCGGCGGTATAATTGATTACAGAATAACACAAAGGAGAAATTGCATGGAAAGAGATGCTGCCGGCGCGGGTGTTGCGCCGATCGGCGGACTTTTCAGTACCGCTGAGATTAAGATATTGATTTGCTATATATTAACCGAATTGCAGGAGCCTGTCCCCTGCGAATCCTTGGTAAATTTATTGCATTACGAAGAAATCGCAAACGGTTTTGAGGTCAGTGATGCGTTGCACTCTTTGGAAAACAGCGGAATGATTGTTTCCGTTAAGGATGACGATGAAGATTGCTACCAAATTACCGAGCAGGGCAAGTCCATCAATGAAACACTTAACGATTCTCTGCCAAATACGGTAAAACGTCGTTCGCTGAATGCCGCCAAAAAGATGGCCGCCCGCCGCAGGAACGCAAAAAATTCCGATATTCAGTTAACGCACGAGGACGGTGCGACCTTTGTCACCTGTACCGCGCTTGACGGCAGTCGCCCGCTTTTAAGCATAAAAATGCTTGTCACGGACGATGCAATGGGTAATCGCATTAAAAACAAGTTTTTGGAGGATTCTCCCGAAATTTGCACGGCCGTCATTGATTTGTTGACAAAAGAATCTGAGTAAAAAAGAGGCTCCAAAACGGAGCCTCTTCGCTTTTATATATAGCTTTTCTTTTCCTTTTTACCGACGCCGAGAATCCCGCCGATCATTGCCGTCAACAAGATTATAATCGAATGAAAAAGAGTGTTTCTTGTAAAACTTCCTTCGCGGATCAACATACCCGCGCAGGTAATCAATATAAAGTCACAGCCACCCAAAACCAACCCTACAAGATAACCTTTTTTCCCTCGACTGTAGGCGATGTCAAAAGCACCGACCATAGCGCCAAGAGCCAAGCAAAGTGTGGCAAGCGGTGCGGCAAAGGCACGGTCGACCGAAACCTTTGACAAAATAAACGCACACACGGCAAGACACGAAAGAGTAACGATTGCGCTGAGCAGAACACCGCGCAGGTATTTCAATATGACCTTTAAATCCAGTTGAAACATAAAAAATCCCTCCGTCCAATTCTATGACGGAGGGATTTGGTTTAGTATTACTTTTCGTTTGCATCAGCGTGAATGGTCAAATTCTGCTGAATTGCCCAGCGGGCAATCGTCAACTTGCTGTGATCACTTTTGGATTCGATAACGACAGCGTCTTCCTTCAAGGAAATAACACGGCCGTAAATACCGCCAATGGTCAGCAGTTCGTCACCGACCTGCAGATTATCACGCATTTTCTTTTCTTCTTTTTCGCGTTTCTTCTGCGGACGGATCATCATAAAGTACATGAGTGCAAAAATAAGAATGAGCGGTAAGAACATTAAAAGTCCCGCCCCGCCGGCTTGTGCGCCGTTAGCAGTTTCGGCCGCTTTAGCAAGAGTAATTAACATAACAACTAATTCCTTTCAAAATACTAAATTCAATTATACAGAACCAATAGTTAAAAAGCAAGAATTTTTTTCAATTTTTTAAACGGTTATATTCTGCGCCCAAGTACCTGCTCTTTTTCGGCCTTAAATTGCGCAAAAGTGCCGTTATCGAGTGCGTTGCGGATATCGGTCATCAAATGGTTGTAGAACCATAGGTTATGAATAACGTTCAGCCTGCCGGAAAGCATTTCGCCGGCCTTCATCAAGTGCCGCAGATAGGCACGGCTGTACTGACGGCAAACCGGACAACCGCATTCCTCATCCACGGGACGCATATCACGTTCATATTTTTGGTTATTGAGGTTGATAATTCCCTGTGAAGTAAACAAATGACCGTGGCGGGCATTACGGCTGGGCATAACGCAATCAAACAGATCCACACCGCGTTCCACACCGTTGAAAATATTTAGTGGTGTGCCAACCCCCATCAGATATCGGATTTTGTCCTTCGGCATATAGGGATTGATGTGCTCAATGATATCATACATTACCTCGGTCGGCTCGCCGACGGCTAATCCGCCGATAGCATAACCGTCCAAATCCAATTCGGCAATCTCTTTCATGTGTTCGATACGCAAATCGGCATAGGTACAACCTTGATTGATGCCGAATAATAACTGTTCTGGATTGACGGTCGTTTCAAGGCTGTTCAACCGCTTCATTTCAGCCTGACAGCGCTTCAGCCAACGGGTCGTCCGCGCACAGCTTTCTTTGGCATAGTTATACTCCGCCGGATTTTCAACACATTCATCAAAGGCCATTGCAATAGTCGAGCCCAAGTGAGATTGTATCTGCATACTTTCCTCCGGACCCATAAATATTCGGCGACCGTCGATATGTGAATTAAAGGTCACACCCTCTTCTTCAATTTTGCGCAAAGCAACAAGCGAAAAGACCTGAAAGCCGCCGCTGTCGGTCAGGATCGGGCCGTCCCACGTCGTAAACTTATGCAAACCGCCGCAATCGTGGACAACCTCATCCCCAGGACGCAGATGCAAATGATAGGTATTACAAAGCATTACTTGACAATCAATTTCTTTCAAATCCTGCGCGGAAAGTCCGCCCTTAATGGCAGCAGCGGTGGCCACGTTCATAAAAGCCGGCGTTTGAACCGTACCGCGATTGGTGACAAACTCGCCACGGCGGGCGTTTCCTTCTTGTTTAAGTAAACGGTACATAGAAATTCCTTTCTTTTTAAAGAATCAACATCGCATCGCCGAAACTGAAAAAGCGGTAGCGCTCTTCAACAGCAATTTTATAAGCATTCATTGTAGTTTCATATCCCGCAAAGGCAGAAACGAGCATAATCAAAGTACTTTCCGGCAGATGGAAATTGGTAATCAAACCGTCCATACACTTGAATTGATACCCGGGATAAATAAAAATATCGGTATCGCCCAAGCATTCACAAATTTCGCCATACTTTGTGCCGACACTTTCAACCGTGCGACAACTGGTCGTACCGACGCAAATCACCCGACCGCCGTCCCTTTTGGTCTGATTAATCACATCAGCCGTTTCTTTAGGCATATAATAGTACTCGGTGTGCATTTTATGTTGTGTAACGTCTTCTACCTTAACGGGACGAAACGTACCAAGTCCGACGTGCAGGGTAACGTACGCCACCTTTACGCCGTAGGCAATCAAATCATTCAGCAATTCCGGTGTGAAGTGTAAACCCGCCGTAGGTGCCGCGGCAGAGCCGAGTTCTTTTGAGTAGACGGTCTGATAGCGTTCACGGTCGTTGAGTTTTTCCTTAATGTACGGCGGTAACGGCATTTGACCGACTGTATCAAGCACCGCAAAAAATTCGCCGTTGCAGGTAAATTCCAAAATGCGGTTGCCGTCCGGCAGAACCTCTTTGACCACGGCCGAAAGATCGTCCGAAAAGCGAAACGCATTTCCCTCTTTTGCCTTTTTTCCGGGGCCGGCAATACATTCCCAAAGTAAAGTTCCACGCTGACGCAGCAAGACAAATTCAACAACAGCACCGGTATCAACTCGGGTGCCGAAAATACGAGCGGGCAGAACTCTAGTATTATTAAGAATCAAACAGTCACCCGGCTTTAAATAATCCTTTAAATTGTGGAATTTTGTGTGTTCTATTGCACCGTTCGACCTCGACAGATACAGCATTCGCGAAGCATCGCGCGGCTCAATCGGTGTTTGGGCGATCAACTCCTGCGGCAGATCGTAAAAAAAATCACTTGTTTTCATAAATTCAACCTTAACTTTCCCGAAAAAAGGCGAAAATGGTTTGACAAACCGTGCCTTGAATGGTATATTTATTCTGTATTATATTGCAAAACACAAATAATATCAAGTAAAATGTTTTATGAAGGGGATTTTTAGTTGTGAAAAAAAATTATCGTGTCGGAATTATCGGTGCTACCGGAATGGTCGGTCAGCGTTTTGCACTGCTTTTGGCAGATCATCCGTGGTTTTCCGTTACCGCTCTTGCCGCCAGTGGCCGCAGTGCAGGCAAGACTTATGAGGAAGCCGTCGGAAACCGCTGGGCAATGAAAGATCCGATGCCTGAAAAATTAAAAACAATGACGGTTTTTGATGCTGAAGCCGATATTGAAAAAATCGTTGATTTGGTCGATTTCGTTTTCTGTGCCGTTGCCATGAAAAAGGATGAAATCAAGGCTCTGGAAGAACTTTACGCCAAGCACGAATGCCCCGTTGTTTCCAACAATAGTGCACACCGTTTTACACCGGACGTCCCGATGGTCGTGCCGGAACTCAACCCCGAGCACATTGAAATCATCGAAGCACAGCGTAAGCG
>JAKSQF010000070.1 GCA_024404235.1 Clostridia bacterium
AAGGCAAGAAAAAGCCGCTTTATACCGAACTCGGTGAAATGCTCTTTACCCATTTCGGCATTTCGGGGCCGCTGGTATTAAGCGCTTCAGCACATCTGCGTTATTTTGATAAAAAGCAGTATAAAGCCGTTATCGACTTAAAGCCGGCGCTTTCACCCGAACAGTTGGACAAGCGTATTTTGCGGGATTTCGGGGAAGAGCAGAATCGCGATTTTGCCAATGTACTTGATAAACTGCTTCCGAAAAGCCTGATTCCCGTCATCGTCGGTCTTTCGGGCATTCCCGGGCACTTAAAGGTCAATCAAATCAGTCGTGAACAGCGTGCGGCGCTGGTTTCGTGTATCAAGGCTTTTCCGCTTCACATTACCCGACCCCGCCCTGTGGAGGAGGCGATCGTGACCCGCGGCGGTATCTCGGTCAAAGAGATTGATCCTACCACTATGGCTTCCAAATTGGTGAAGGGACTGTATTTTGCCGGTGAGATCATCGACGTCGATGCCTATACCGGCGGATTTAATCTGCAAATTGCGTTTGCCACCGGCTTTGCGGCCGGTCAAAACGCCGCAAAAGGAGAATAAATGATGATTTCAATTGCTATGGACGGCCCTGCCGGAGCAGGAAAAAGCTCGCTTGCCAAAGCGGCGGCTAAAGAACTCGGTTATATTTATGTAGATACCGGCGCGCTTTATCGCACCCTCGGGTATAAGGCTTTGCAAAACGGCCTCACCATCGAAGCCGGTGAAACGGTCGATAAAATGCTTGCCGAAACGTCGGTCGATATCCGCTTTGTCGACGGTGAACAGCACGTTTTCCTCGACGGTGTGGACGTCAACGACAAAATCCGCACGCCCGAGGTATCTATGGCGGCTTCCAAAATTTCCGCCATTCCGGCCGTGCGTGCATTTCTGCTTGAAAAACAGCGTGAAATGGCTCGTCATCACGATGTTTTAATGGACGGTCGAGATATCGGTACGGTCGTTTTGCCGAATGCTACCGTAAAAATCTTTATTACCGCTTCGCCCGAAGAACGCGCCACCCGCCGTTATAAGGAACTGCTTGAAAAGGGTCAGCAGGTCGAATACAAGGACGTGTACGACGATATGGTCAAGCGCGATTATGAAGATAGTCACCGTGCCATTGCACCGCTGAAACCTGCCGAGGATTCCGTTTTGTTCGATACCACCGGCAACACACTTGAAATGTCGATTCCGCTGCTTGTTAACCTGATTCACGAAAGGCTGGCCGAATGATGAAAATCACGCTGGCTAAAACCGCCGGTTTCTGCTTCGGGGTCGACCGTGCCGTAAAAATGGTAGAGGATCTTGTCGAGCGTGGGGAAAAGGTCTGCACGCTCGGCCCCATCATCCATAATACCCAAATGGTCGAAAGCCTTGCTTCCCGCGGGGTACGTATCGTCACGGATCCGTCCGAGGTTTCGCCCCAAGAAATTTTGGTCATTCGTTCACACGGGGTCGGCCGAAACGTTTACGAGCAAGCCGAAGAACGTGGGGTGCGCATCGCCGATGCGACCTGCCCCTTCGTGGCAAAGATACATAAAATCGTTGCCGAACACAGCGCCGCAGGGGAGACTGTTTTGATCGCCGGTGACAGCAAGCATCAGGAGGTCATCGGCATTTGCGGTCACTGTAACGGGCCGTATTTCGTTTTTTCGGATGAGGAAGATTTGGAAAAATTGTTGAAAAATCAATCGAATTTGGTGGATAAACCGCTCTGCGTGGTCGCACAAACCACTTTTCACGCAAAAAAATGGGATTTTTCGCAAAAAAAATTAAAAAAAGTATGTACAAATGCAAAAATATTTGATACAATATGTAATGCTACATCAATGCGTCAGCAGGAGGCGGCAGATTTGGCTGCTGTCCACGATGGAATGGTTGTCATCGGGGGCAGGCACAGTTCAAATACGGCAAAGCTTTTTGAGGTTTGCCACGCTTCTTGTGACAGAACCGTACTTGTGGAAACGGCGGCAGAATTGGCTGCGCCGCAGTTTGTCGGGTGCCGTTCGGTTGGCGTAGTCGCCGGTGCTTCTACGCCGGCGGGTATAATAAAGGAGGTTATTCAAACCATGGCTGAAATTTTACAACCGGTTGACGAGCAGTTGGAAGAAACCGCTCAAAAAAGCTTCGAGGAAATGACGGATGAGGAAGCATTAGAGGCTTCGCTCCAAGGCCTGACGGGCGAGCAGAAGGTCTGCGGTACCGTTCTTGCCGTTAACGCCTCAGAAATTCAGGTGGATATCGGCAGAGGATTGGCCGGATACATCACTGCAAGTGAGTATTCCATGGACCCGTCAGTTAAACTGACGGAAGAAGTCAAAGTCGGTGACAAACTGAATCTTATCATTATGAAAATCAACGATCAGGAAGGAACCGCAATGCTCTCTAAGCGTCGCTACGATGCGATTGCCGGTTGGGATGGAATCACTGCAGCCAAGGATTCGAATGAAATTGTTACCGGTACGGTTCGTGAAGTCGTTAAGGGCGGCGTTGTTGCTTACGTCAATAACGTTCGCGTCTTTATCCCGGCTTCGCAGGCAACGGCTTCCCGCAACGATTCGTTGGAAGACCTGAAGGGTCAGGAAGTCCAGTTCCGTATCATCGAAATCGGCCGCGGCAGAAAGGCTGTCGGCTCCATTCGCAGCGTCCTGCGTGAACAGCGCAAGGAAGCTCAGGCAAAGATCTGGGAAAGCATTGCTGTCGGCGATCGCTTCAAGGGTGTTGTTAAGTCTCTCACTACATACGGCGCATTTGTTGATATCGGCGGTGTTGACGGTATGGTTCATATTTCCGAACTGTCCTGGCAGCGTATTAAGAATCCGGCCGAGGTCGTCAGCGTCGGTGATGAAATCGAAGTCTACGTTAAGGCTATCGACACCGAAAAGAAGAAGATTTCTCTCGGTTACAAGAATCCGGAAGAAAATCCGTGGACCATTTTCCAGAACAACTACAATGTGGAAGATGTTGTTACCGTTAAGATCGTCAGCATCACTTCCTACGGTGCTTTTGCCCGCATTATCCCGGGTATTGACGGTTTGATCCACATTTCGCAGATTGCCAATAAGCACATCGAAAAGCCGCAGGATGAACTGACTGTGGGTCAGGAAGTCGAAGCAAAGATCACTGCTGTGGATCTCGAACGCAAGCGCGTCAGCTTGTCGATCCGCGCTCTGTTGCCGGAAGAACCGAAGCCCGAAAAGGCTGAAGAAGCTCCGGTTTCGGATGAACCCGTTGTGATCGAAATCGCCTCTGCTGAGGATGCTGCCGCTGCTGCGGAAAGCATGCCGGAAGAAGCAGCCGAAGAATAATTCGGTAGTTTTGAAAGATAAATACCACGGTTTGGGCGTAACCTTTCCGTGGTATTTTGTTTTATACGGCTTTTGAAAGGAACAGATTATGGCTGTTTATTATATTGACCCACAAAACGGCAACGCTGAAAACGACGGACTTTCGCCGGAATATCCCGTTAAAAGGGAAACCGATATCACACCGCAATCGGGTGACACCGTTCTTTTCAAGCGGGGCAGTTTTATTCGGGATTTTCTTCATAACGTGAACGGGGAAGACGGCAATCTCATCACCTATGCCGCCTACGGCGAAGGCGAAAAGCCCGTTTTCTGCGGCTCGGTCGATTGCAGTGACCCGACCCTGTGGACGGAAATCGCACCAAACGTTTGGTCGACCGATGCACTCAATTCCGAACTTGGCAACATCGTTTTCAATAACGGCGAATACTGCGGTACGCTTCGGTGGACTGCAAACGAACTGACCGAGCAGGGCGATTTTTTCGATAACGCCCTCGGTTGCTCCGAGCAGCATCTCGATTTCCCGAAAACCCATCGGGTATACCTGTATTCCGCAAAAAATCCGGGTGAATATTATTCGCATATCGAATGTGTCATTTACGGCAACCGCATTTTGGCAACCGCCGGACAGAATCAGATCATTCGTGATTTGTGCTTCACCCATTCGGGCGTGCACGCCATTGCCGGTGCGGCAAACTGCCGCAATTTCAAGGTCGAAAACTGTGATTTTTCCTACATCGGCGGTTGTGCCTGGAACGGTGAAATGAAGATTCGTTTCGGCAACGGCGTTGAAATGTGGGACACGTGCGACAACGTCGAAGTGATCGGCTGTACGTTTGATGAAATCTACGATTCTGCCGTTACGCATCAGGGGTACGGTCGGGATTGCAAGCAGGCGGGACGACTGATCATTCGCAATAACACCTTTTTCCGCTGCGGTATGGCGGCGTACGAACAACGGGATAAAATGCCGTTGTACGCCGAATTTTGTCAAAATACCTGCCTTGAAGCAGGTAACGGTTTTTCGAAAAACGGGGAAGTGATGCCCCGCAGTTCCGAAATTTGGCCGCAGCCGATGGGACATCACATTTTTCTGTGGCGCATGGACGTACCGGACGAACAGGGCAAACTGATCATTGCCGATAATGATTTCGGCTCTGCCGTTTACGGCGCCGCCGTTTATTCGATCATCTGTCGGGAAAGCGAAAATCAGCTGATGATCCAAAACAACCACTATTCGGGTCAAATGCTTCTTACCGCCCGTATGCACGGAAATGATTTTGAAAGCCTGCAGGATTTTGTGGCCGAAACCGGTTTTGAGCAGGAATGAGGGTCAACATATTTCTTGACTTTTTTTGCATAAAGGCCTATAATAAATTCATAATTGTAGGTATACAATTGATTTTTTGAAAGAGGGATTTTTAATGTTTGAAAAGATGAAAAATCGTTTTCGTAAAATTTCCGTTTCTGCACTTGCTTTAACCCTTTCCTGTGTTATGACATTTTCCTTTGCGGGTTGCGGAAAGAAGAAGGCCGCCAATGTTGAGGTTTCCTTTAACAGCTTGGCTAAAAACAGCGTTTCAGCCGTCACCTCGCAGTTAAGCGAGGGCATTTCCGATTTGCAGGATGTTTCCGATAATGCTGTTTCCGGCAGTTTTGAAATTAAGCTGGATGAGTCGTCGATGGATCTGCTGAAGTTGACCGGCTTGGATTTGAAGCCCTGCTCGGCTGCAATCAATTATGATGTTTGTGTTGACGGTGATCAGCTCGGATTAAACCTGAAATTAAACTTGGACGGCAAGGATCTGATCAGCGGTAATATTGCACTGGATTGCAAAACCGGTATGCTGTATGCTTCTGTTCCGGATCTGAACAAGCAGGCAATTCAAATCAACCTTTTCGACGCGGCGGAGCTTGATCTTTCCGAAGCACAATCCACCTTTGCGATGATCGCCGAAGTTCAGAAAATCCTGCCGGACGGCAAGACGATCGGTAAAATCGTCAACCGTTCACTGTGTGCGGCCATTGATGAAATCACCAAGACCGATAAGACCAATAAGACCTTTAAGGTCGGCGGACTTGAGAAAAAGTATGATGTATATACCGCTGTGATCGACGAGGAATTGGCCGGTAAGATGGCAACGGCTTTCTTGAAATCCATTCGTGACGATGCCGACATTAAGTCCTTTGTTAAGGGACTCGGCAAAATCGATGATTTGAAGGATATGGTCGAGGGTGACTGGTACAAAGCTTACGTTGAAAAAATCGACGAAGCGATCAAGGCTGTAAACGAAGAGCCCGAAGACGAAGCGGATGAAGAAGATGAAGCTGATGTTGTAATGGAAACCAACGGAACGCTTTATTACAGCTTGATCGCCGATTCCAAGGGTAACCTGTGCGGTGCTGAGATGACCGCTAAAGAGGACGACGAGGTCGTTATGTCTATTTCGTCTATCACCATTCAAAAGGGTGGCAAATACGCCGAAGAGGTGAAGATCGAAGCCGAGGATACCAACGTGGTATTTAGCGGTGAGGGCACCGTTTCCGGCAAAAAATACACCGGTGACTATGCTTTGACCGTAAACGACAAAACCTATGCCAATGTTTCCTTTAAGAACTTTGTCAAAGACGGTGCAAAGTGTTCCGGCTCGGCTGAAGTTTCCTTGACGAAGGAAGTTCTGTCCGCCTTGCGTGAGCAGGGTGTTGAGGTACCGAAGCAACTCGATGAAACCATCGGTCTGCTGAAGCTTTCCTTCAAGTTTGACCGTAAGGACAACAGTTCTTCCAATACCATGGAAATCAATCTTCAGAACAAGACTTTATTTACGGTTCTCACAAAACTGGATGTAACCAAGAAGTTTGAAATTGCCATCCCGAAGGATGCCGTTGATTTCAATAATGAATCGGCGTTGCAGGCTTGGACGGGTTCGATGAATATGCAGAAGATGATTGAACTGCAAAGCAACCTGTCTTCCAGCAATTTTGTCAAAAACATCACTGCCTTGGGTGAACTGATCAATCTCGGTATGGACGATGAAATCGATGAAGATTGGGATGAAGCCGATTGGGACGGCGAGGATTTCGATTTTTAATCGGTAAACGCTTGAAATCTTTGCAAAAGAAATAAATCGGGCACCGCTTTCAAAGATGTTAATGCTTTGAAAACGGTGCTTTTTTGAAAGGAAACTTTTGATGGACGTATGCATCGAAAAAATCCAAAAAAGTTACGGCAAGCATCAGGTTTTACAGGATGTTTCCTTTAAAACCGTCGGTGGCGTTTGTATCGGTATTTTGGGGGCAAACGGGTGCGGAAAATCGACCCTGTTCAGTATACTTGCAGGGGTACAGCGTGCGGACGGCGGTTCGTTTATATGTAACGGAGCCGATCTGCTGACCGATATTAAGGCCCGTACCCGTACACTCGGTTATATTCCGCAGAATACACCGCTTTTAGAAGAACTGACGGCACTGGATAATCTGCGGCTTTGGTATCCGAAGCAACAACTGGAGCGTGAACTTAAGGACGGCGTTTTAAAGCTGTTGGGCATACCGGATTTTCTGAAAACACGGGTTTCGCAGATGTCCGGCGGTATGAAAAAGCGTTTGGCAATTGGTTGTGCGGTTGCTTCTCATCCCGAAATTTTGTTGATGGATGAACCCTCTGCGGCGCTTGACCTTGTTTGTAAGGAGCGAATTGCGGAATACCTGAACGATTTTAAAAAGCGTGGGGGACTGATCCTGCTTGCTACCCACGATATTCAGGATTTAACGCTTTGCGATCAATGGTATATTCTGCGTGACGGCACACTGCACCCCTTTGAATATGACGGTGACGTACATAAGCTGGTAGGGAGTCTGTGATGCAAAAATTAACCTATGCAAAGCTTCAACTTAAGCGTGCGTTTCGGTATTATCCCGCCGTTTTGGCCGTAACGCTTTTGCTGGTGCTTGGTGTTTCAATGGTTGCGGTCATTCTGTTAAAGGACCGCGGTAATAAGGATATCCGTCAGCCGATCAATATCGGCCTTGTCGGGAATACATCGGGTACGTATTTGAATATTGGGATTGAGACCATTCGCGAGGTTGACTCTATCGGAATGTCGGTTAATTTTGTTGACGCAACCGAAGCCGAAGCTAAAAAGATGTTGCGTAACGGCAAACTGGAGGCCTATGTTCTTGTGCCGGACGGCTTTATTGCGGCGATCGAACAGGGTGAGAATAAACCGCTGACCTTTGTAACGTTAGACGGTCCTGCAAGCTTCGGCACGGTCATTTCGCAGGAGATCATCGAAATGCTTTCGGGTATGGTCACCGAATCGCAAAGTGCGGTATACGGTATGCAAGAATTGGTCGCCGATTGCGGCGGTAAAAACCCTTACGACGAGGGAGATTATTTAAGCCTGCGATATATTTCCTATATACTTCAGCGTAATGAGTGTTATGAAAAGCTTGCGGTCGGAATGCACAGCGGCATTTCCACCGGCGGATATTACGTTGCCGGCGCATTGGTCTTTTTCCTGTTGCTGTGGGGCATTTCCTGCGGCGCTTATATGACCCGAAAACAAACTTCGCTGTCACGGGTACTCGCTTCGCGCGGATTCGGTGCTTTACCGCAGACCTTTGGCAACTATGCGGCTTATGCGATCCCCGGTTTTGTGTCGCTCTTGCTCATTTGTACGGTTGCCGGCATTGCGGTCGGTGGTCGCTCTTTGCCAATTGAGGAACTGAAAAATTACAGCTTTATTCGGTTCTTTCTGCTGGCGTGGAAGCTGTTGCCCGTCTTTTGTATGATTACGGCGCTGCAATACCTTTTGTACGAAGCGGTAAGCGGCACTGTTCCGACCCTGCTGACGCAGTTTTTGGCGGCCATCGGTTTGGGCTATATTTCCGGCTGTTTTTATCCCGATCAGTTTTTCCCACCCGTGGTGCAGAAATTTGCGGCGGTTTTGCCGTCCGGGGTGGCTTGTCGCTATTCCCGTGAAATGCTGTCCGATAAGTTTGAAGTAACGTTGCTTGTACCGATTTTGCTTTATACCGTTGTCTTTTTGGGACTTTCGGTCGTCATTCTCAAGCACAGAATCGCGGAGGAA
>JAKSQF010000071.1 GCA_024404235.1 Clostridia bacterium
ATTGACCGTTGTGCAGTATAAAATTCTTAATAACGCCGCTTCTTACACGAAATCGGGCGGGTATTTGATGTATTCCACCTGCACACTGCGAAAGGCTGAAAACGAGGAGCAAATCGGACGGTTTTTATCCGAAAATCCCTCTTTTTCATATATTTACGAGCATACATTTTTGCCGCATATCGACGGCACGGACGGTTTTTATTGCGCCGTCCTTAAAAAGGAGTAATGTTTCATTACACAGAAAATTGATATCAAATCAATGTACGTTGATGAGTTGGTCGAATTGCTTGGACAATTGGGACAACCCAAATATCGCGCCGGACAGATTTTTCGGCATCTGCACAGCGGGATCACCGCTTTCGATGAGATGACCGACCTGCCCAAAAGCCTTCGACAGACCTTGGATGATCAATGTTACATTGCCGATGTGAAGATCGTCCGACGACTGCAATCGCAGATTGACGGTACGGTAAAATATCTGTATGAATTGTACGACGGCGAGTGGATCGAGTCGGTGCTGATGAAGTACGAACACGGATACACCGTCTGCATTTCAACGCAGGTCGGCTGCCGAATGGGGTGCAGCTTCTGCGCTTCGGGATTGAATGGACTTTTGCGAGATCTGACCGCTTCGGAAATGCTGGCACAGATTATGGCGGCCGAGCGAGATAACAACATCCGCGTTTCCAACGTTGTAATGATGGGCATGGGCGAGCCGCTCGATAATTTCGATCAATCCATACGCTTTTTAAAGCTGGTTTCAGACGATAACGGAATGAATATCGGGCTCAGACATATTTCGTTGTCGACCTCCGGCGTTGTGACGGGAATTCGCAAATTGGCCGAATATAATCTACCGATTACGCTTTCGATTTCACTTCACGCACCGAACGACGCGTTGCGGCAATCCATTATGCCCGTTGCCCGTCGGTGGAGTGTGGCTGAATTATTGGCTGCCTGCAAGGAATATCAGCAGGTTACCACACGCCGTATTTCTTTTGAATATGCCCTGATTGAAGGGGTCAACGACTCAAAAGAATGTGCAGCACAGTTGGCCAAACTGATGCACGGTATACTAAGTCATGTTAATTTGATTCCGGCAAATCCCGTGAAGGAAAACACCTTCCGCAAGCCGGACAAACAGCATATTTTACAATTCCGGGCCGAGTTGGAAAAACTTGGCGTAAACGCAACGGTACGACGCACCCTCGGTGCAGATATCGACGCTTCGTGCGGGCAGTTGCGCCGGAAAGAAAAGGAGGTAATGTGATTATGCAATTATTCGGAAAAACCGACATTGGTCGTGTGCGGGTATCCAATCAGGATGCTTATGCGATCAACCGACTCTCGGAAGATACGTGGTTGGCGGTCGTCTGCGACGGTATGGGCGGTGCAAACGCCGGAAATGTTGCAAGTGCCGCCGCTACGCAGGAAATTATGGACTATGTAAACCGTTCTTTCCGCTACGGCTTGTCGGCAGAAGATCACATTTCACTGTTGCAAAATGCAATACGTTCGGCCAATATTGCCGTTTATGATCTGGCGGCCGAGAATCCCGAATATGAAGGAATGGGCACTACGGTCGTGGCGGTAATCGTCACCCCGAAAACATTTGTTGTGGCCCACGTCGGCGACAGCCGTGCCTATCTGTTCGGTGAAAAAGCGCAACAGTTGACCCGCGACCATTCCGTGGTACAGAATTTGATTGAAAGCGGACAATTGACGCAGGAAGAGGCAAGAAGGCATCCCCGTAAAAACGTCATTACCCGTGCTTTGGGTATTACCGAGGATGTTTATGCCGATTGTGACGTCTTTGACTTTGACGAAAATGATACGATTTTGCTCTGCTCCGACGGCTTGACGAACTTTGTTGAGACGGAAGACCTTGAACAGATCGTTCGGAAAACACCGACCGAACAACTGGCCGATACGTTGGTTGCTCGTGCGAACTATAACGGCGGCGGTGATAACGTAACTGCCGTAATCGTCAAGCATTGACAGAAAGGATTGTACGGATGGATAAGTTTGTCGGAAAACGACTGGACGGTCGTTATGAAATTCAGGAAATTATCGGCATCGGCGGCATGGCTGTCGTCTACAAAGCACACGATACAATCGAAGATCGTACTGTTGCCATTAAGATACTGAAGGAAGAATTCACTTCCAATGCCGAGTTTGTGCGCCGCTTTAAAAATGAGTCAAAGGCAATCGCCATGCTTTCACACCCGAATATCGTTAAGGTGTACGACGTCAGTTTCGGTGATTTAATTCAGTATATCGTTATGGAATACATTGACGGTATCACTTTGAAAGAGGTTATCGAACGGCAGGGAAGTTTGCGCTGGCGCGATGCCGTGCATTTTGCCAATCAGATTTTGAAGGGTCTTCAGCACGCACACGATAAGGGCATCGTTCACCGGGACGTGAAGCCGCAGAATATCAGCGGCCTGCCCGATCATACCATTAAGGTGACCGATTTCGGCATTGCCCGTTTTGCCCGCAGTGAACAGCGCACCATCACCGATAAAGCGATCGGTTCGGTGCATTATATCAGTCCGGAGCAGGCCCGCGGTGAGCGCACCGACGAAAAAGCCGATATTTATTCTGTTGGCGTTATCCTTTATGAAATGCTGACCGGCCAGGTGCCTTTCCAAGCCGAAAGTGCCGTTTCGGTCGCCATTATGCAGTTGCAGCGTGAACCGAAATTGCCGACCGAAATCAATCCTTCCATTCCCGCAGGATTGGAACAAATTACAATGCATGCAATGCAGAAATGTGTTGAACGCCGTTATCAGACGGCGGCGGAAATGCTGTGTGATTTGGATGCCTTCCGTAAAGATCCGGAGAAAACCTTTGCCTATACGGTTTTTGTTGATAATTCGCCGACGAAATATGTTGACGTCGGTTCGACGGGTGGTGCCGCAAGCGAAGACGCTATCCCGCCGGTAACCGAACCTTTTGAAGATCCGACCGAGGATGACAGCGCACCTGAAAAAAGCAATGTCATCCCGATCTTGACCGGCGTTGCCGTGACTCTGCTGATCGTTATCGGCATTGTTGCGTGGAATGTGCTTTCCGGTATTTTGAAGCCGCCGCCGAAATCAATTGCTTGCCCGAGCTTTATCGGTATGACCGAGCAGGAGGTCAAGGCATCAAAGGATTATTCAAAATTCAAAATCACTTTTAAGGAAGAAGCCAGCGATGACGAGGACGTCGGCAAGGTGTTTGACCAAACGCCGAACGGCGGCATGGTACGTGAGAATTCAAAAATCGTGCTGAAAATCGGTCGGAAGCGTTCCGATGAGGAAACCGTCGTACCGGATATTGTCGGCAAAAATGAGCCGCTGGTTAAGAGTGACCTACGTTCCAAGAATCTTGAGTTTGAACGCGGTGAAGACGTTTACAGCGATGAAGTTGAAGCAGGACTTGCGGTATCCTGTGATCCCGAAATCGGTTCGACGGTTTATATCGGCGATACGATCACCGTTTCGTTCAGTAAGGGACCGGAACCGATCGAAGTTCCTTCGGTCATCGGCAACAACAGTGATGTTGCAAAAGAAAAAATTGAAGCAAGCGGCTTAAAAATCAAGATCTTAAAAGGGCAGGATTTAAGTCCGAACGTTGAATATAAGGCCAAAGACGTTGCCTTTAAGCAGTCACCGGCGGCCGGTTCTTCTGCCGCTCCGGGCGGCACGGTTACCGTGTATCTCAGCTCCGGTCGGGTTGCGTTTAATTCCTTTGGATTTACACTTTCGCTGGATGCCGGCGGAAGTCAACTGACCGGACTTTCGGCTGATCTTGACAGCGCCGACGGAGATGCTGTTTATTTCAGCGGAAAGCCTTCGGTAAAATACGACGCTGCAACCAGACGAATTGTGGTAAGCGGTTTGAACTTTAGATTAGATGAGCCGTGCGGTTCTTCAAACGTTATCGCACATCTTTTGATCAAAGGTGACGTCGACGGTTATCAAGTAGATCTGTTCCGCGTTATCGTGAATGCAAAAAGCGGCGAAGTCAGGGATCAGTACCAACTTTATGACGGCTTCCTTGAAGCACCGATTGATGATTCGGGCGACACGGACGAAGAATGATGGCAGATGCTTTTATTGTAAAGGCGCTTTCCGGTTTCTATTACGTTCTAAATGACGGTAATATTTACGAATGTCGTGCAAGGGGCAGTTTTCGTAAGCAGGGGATTACCCCTCTGGTCGGGGATCGGGTGCGGTTTACCACAACCGATGCTTCGCACGGCGTTGTAGATGAAATTTTGCCGAGGAAGAACAGCTTGAGCCGACCGGCTGTGGCGAATATTGATTGCCTTGTTATCGTTTCCGCTTATGAAACACCGGCGCCGGATGCGTTGATGATCGACCGATTGACTGCATTGGCACGCTATCGGGATATCGAGCCGATTGTCGTGTTCAATAAATCGGATCTCGGGGATTTTTCGGCGTGGCAGAAAATTTATCGGAATGCCGGTATTCCGACCTGCACCGTTTCGGCGCAGACGGGGGACGGCATTGCCGATTTGAAAAAACTGATTGCCGGAAAAACCTGCGCATTTGCCGGAAATTCCGGCGTTGGAAAATCCAGCCTGCTGAATACGCTTTTCGGAGAAAAACGTGCGCAGACGGGGGAGGTCAGCGAACGACTTGGACGCGGTCGGCATACGACCCGTCATACCGAATTGTTTGCTACTGATTTCGGTGGGTTTATCGTCGATACGCCCGGCTTTGCTTCGGTGGAAATTTCGCCCGATTACGATTTTAAGATGCATCTTGCGGAATGTTTCCCAGATATAGATGCTTTTACCGACGATTGCCGTTTTGTTTCCTGCACGCATACCTGTGAAAAAGGCTGTGGTGTGTTGGCGGCTTTGCAGGACGGCAAGGTCGAATCCTCTCGCCACGCAAGCTACTGCCGTTTGGTCGAAGAAATGAAAGATTTAAAGGCTTGGCAAACTCGGAAATAACGATATAATAGTGTTAACACCTGCTTTGCGAAAAGATCGCGCGGCAGGTGTTTTTCCTTGATCTGATATTTGAAACTATTCGTTTCTTATAAAAATCAAAACTTTTTTGCACAAAGACAACCTTTTCTGATTAGTATGGATTGAACGGAGGAGGGTGCGGTATGCGAAAACGTCGTGCAAATAAGGGACTGATTGCCATTACATTTTCCGTTGGCTTGCTGGTCAGCTGCTTTTTTCCGCCGCGGTTTCTCATAGCGGTGTTGGCTGTTTGGGTCATCATCCTCGGTGCATCCTGTTGCGGAAGATGAGGGGGCGAAGCTGTGAAGGTGGTTTTGGTAAAAAGTCCGCGATTTTTCAGCGGAATTCTGCGTTTGATTTTCGGTATCAAAAAGGAAACGGTACAATAAAGAAAGAGGTGGGAAACCCCACCTCTTTCTGCTGTATTCTGGATTTTGAAGCGCCCCTTCAATATTAAGCATATAACTACTGCTGCGTAAGGCTTCGGCAACTGCCTGCGCGGTCCGCACACGCCCGTAAACGACAAGACCCGTTGTGCCGAGGTTGGAGGCCGAGTGAATATCACCGCCGGCAATACCCGGAAGTCCGTTTTCCTTGGCAAGCTTTGCGGCACGGACATTTTCGTCTTGTTGGTTAAAGTGGTTATGAACTTCAATAAAGTCAAATGCCGCAGGATCAAGTGGGATATCAGGGTCAACGATATACGAACGATTGCGGAAGGGATGTGCGCAGGCAAAGATGCCGCCGTTTTCACGAACGAATTTGGACATTTCGTATAGGTTGAAATTTAAAAAGTCGGGGCAGTTGATCAAGACTTCCGGCGTTAATCCGTAGATCAAAACCTCTTTACCGTTGCCCATGCCTTCTTCAATTCCGAACAGCACGTCCATATCGTATTTTTCGGCATAGCGTTTGGCGGCAAGATAATCCTGCCTATAAACCTCCATAAAACCGTGCCACGGCAGGTCTCGGCTAACGGCGGTATTGCCGTGGAAAAAGTGATTGCTGAACACAATGCCGGCATAACCGGCTGCATGCGCCGCGTCAACCATTTCTTCGGCTGTCGACGAGCCGCAGGCACTGCAACCCGAGGTATGCAAATGAATTTCATAAAGATACATATTGAAATTCTCCTTAAAACAAATTTCGACAATATTTTAGCACAATCCTGCGGAGTTGTCTATGCTTTTCAGAAAAAAATAAAGAAATGCTTGACAAATGGGTAAAAAGGTGTATAATACATTTGACAACGAAGCAGAACTACCGCGTTCTCACCTTGTGCGAACTTGATTTGCCGGGTTCATAGTAATCCCTCTTGCAGGGTTTTATTGTGTTGGAAGCGTAGGCGGTTATTCTGCTTGCGCTATTGTTATTATTGGAGGTGCTTGACGATCAGCAGCAAGGAATTAGCCATCAACGAAGGAATCCGCTTTAAAGAAGTCCGTGTCATCGATTCGGACGGTTCGCAGCTCGGTATTGTGCCGATTGCGAAAGCGCAGGATGCCGCAAACGCCAAAAATTTGGATTTGGTTTGTATTTCCCCGAATGCCACACCGCCTGTGTGCAAAATTATGGATTACGGTAAATACCGCTATGAGCAAACCAAACGCGAAAAGGAAGCCCGTAAAAATCAAAAGGTCGTTGAAGTGAAGGAAATCCGTTTGGGACTCAGTACCGACGTTCACGATTTTGAAACCAAGGGTAACCAAGCAATCAAATTTTTGAAGGCCGGCAACAAGGTCAAGGTTTCAATTCGATTCCGCGGCCGTGAAATGGGACATCCCGAAATCGGCTATGACAATATGAAACGCTTCAGTGAGTATTGCGCAGAAGCGGGCAATATTGAAAAGGCTGCCAAGATGGAAGGGCGCAATATGTTAATGTTCCTGGCTCCGAAAACCGGGAAAGAAAAGTAATATTTAGGAGGAATTATCAATGCCTAAGATCAAAACACACAGCGGCGCAAAAAAGCGCTTTAAACTCACCAAGACCGGCAAGGTCAAACGTGCTCACGCTTTCAAGTCGCACATCCTGAACAAGAAGACCACAAAACGCAAGAGAAATCTGCGCAAGGTCGTATGTGCCGATGCAACCAACGTTGCAAAGGTAAAGAAAATGATCCCTTACAAATAATCGTAAGGCAATTAAATTGGAGGTAACTTGAAATGGCTCGTGTAAAAGGTGCGCTCGCTACGCGCAAAAGAAGAAATAAAACTTTGAAACTCGCCAAGGGTTATTTTGGCGCTAAATCGAAACTCTTTAAAACTGCGAAAGAAGCAGTTATGAAGTCCGGCAATTATGCCTACATCGGCCGCAGACAGAAGAAGCGTGATTTCCGCCGTCTGTGGATCACCCGTATTTCTGCAGGTGCTCGCATCAACGGTATGAACTACTCTACCTTTATGAACGGCTTGAACAAGGCCGGCGTTCAGATCAACCGCAAGATGTTGGCTGACATCGCCGTCAACGATCCCAAGGGATTTGAAACGCTTGCGAAAACCGCGCAAAAAGCTCTTGAAAAATAATGATTGCACGTCCGGGATGTATATCTCGGGCGGCTTTTTGCTTTTTATAGAACGGGAATTTATTTGAAACGAGGGGATTATTTTGCCGTCTTTTTTGTCGATAACCAGCCGTGAAAATGCGGTGGTAAAGTCTGTTTGTGCATTGCAATCGTCTGCAAGAGAACGCCGAAAAACGGGTCTTTTTATCTTGGAGGGACTGCGCATTTGCGATGATGCATTCGCAAATAATATCCCCTTTGAAAAGCTGATCGTTTCCAAAACGGCCGAAGAAAAATATACCGATACCGTTGCTCGTTTTGCCGAAAATGCTGCCACTTGCATTTCTGTTCCGGACAGCCTTTTTGCGAAAATGAGCGATACCGATTCGCCGCAGGGAATTTTGGCCGTAGCAGCCGTTCCGCAGGAACATCGACAACCTGACCCGAAAGGGCGTTATATCGGTCTTGAAAACATTAACGACCCTTCTAACCTCGGCGCAGTTGCACGAACAGCCGAAGCATTGGGCGTTTCGGGGATTTTTGTGACGGGCGACGGATGTGACCCGTACAGTCCGAAGGCTCTGCGTGCTTCGATGGGTACGCTTTTGCGCGTGCCGTTGTTTGTGGTGGAAGATTTGATTGATACGGCAAATGCTATTGATCTTAAGACCTTTGCCTGCGTGGTCGATGCCGCTGCTGAAGCTATCACCAAGGCTGTTTTTTCGGACGGCGTTATGCTGATGATCGGTAACGAAGCGAACGGTCTTAAAAGTGATACCAAGGTCCGAGCCGATTACTGCGTGACGATACCGATGCACGGCAAGGCAGAATCGCTGAATGCCGCGGCCGCCGCAGCGATTGCAATGTGGGAGATGGTACGATGGTGCGGGATGCTGCCGAACAACTGCGATATAC
>JAKSQF010000072.1 GCA_024404235.1 Clostridia bacterium
TTTCGTTCAAGGGTAATCGATCCATCGTTTTCCTCCATCGAACATTTATTCGGTCTAGTACAGTATACCACCTTTTCCCCGCCGTTGCAAGGAAAAAAACAAAAAACGGCAAGGTTTTATTCCTTACCGTTTTGGGCACTTAATATTCGCTTGATTTCTTCAAAATTCTTTACCGTAAAGGTCGGCGAAAAAGTTGTTTCAGCCTGCTTTGGATTGTACCAGCAGGTGTCGATTCCGGCGTTGATGCCACCCAAAATATCGGAGGAAGGACTATCCCCGATCAGCAGGATATTTTCCTTATTAAAAGGTATTTCCGCCAGAATATAATCAAAGTATTCCACGCTTGGTTTTTGTGCGCCGACCGTTTCCGAAACATAGACGCCGTCAAAATGACGTTCCAAATCAGCATCCCGCAGACGTCTGTACTGCGTACGTGCCACACCGTTGGTTGTGGCATAAACGGCAATTCCGTTTTTGTGCAGCCATTCCAAAAATTCTACAGCACCGTAGACCACGTCGTGTCCCGCAGAAAGCGCATAGAAATAATCGTCCGAAAGCTTTTGCGGGGCGATATCAAAATTCATTTTTTCAACCAAGGTGCGAAAGCGACCGAGGAAAATGGCTTCCCGCGGAATATCCCCACGCTCGTAAGCTTCCCAATACTGTTTATTGATTTCAGAGTAAATCGTCGCCGTTTCCACGTCGTGCGGTAATCCATTCTGCTTTAACACCTGACGGATAGCCGTTTGCTCCGAACGGTCGAAATCAAGGATCGTATTATCCAAATCGGCAAATACGGCAAGATATTTTTTCATTTACAGTTCCTTTGCAAGTTCCTTTATGTAGTTGCGCAGTTCCTCGGCAACCTCCGGATGCTTCAGTCCCACCTCAATATTGGCACGAATGACACCGAACTTATTACCCATATCAAAACGGGTGCCGCTGAAATCAACACCGATCATTCCGGCATTTCGGGCAATTACCGCCATGGCATCGGTCAACTGCAATTCACCGCCGGCACCAAGCGGCGTATTTTCAAGAATATCAAAAATATCCGGCGTCAGGATGCAACGTCCCAAAATGGCATAGTTTGAAAACTTTTGTGAAAGCTGCGGCTTTTCGATCATATCGCTGACGCTAAAGGTTTTATCGCCCAATGCGTCAACCTTTAAAGAACAGTATTTTACGACCTGCTCATCTGTTACTTCCTTAATACCGACTACGCTTTTGCCGTGGGCTTCGTAGGCCTCAGCCAGTTCACCGATAGCCGGTACGTCGCCGACGATCACGTCATCGCCGTACAGCACGGCAAAGGGCTCATCCCCGACAAAATTGCGCGCACGCAGTACAGCATCGCCCAAACCTTTTGTTTCCTTTTGCCGGATATAGTAGATATTGCCGATATTGGCAGTAGCCTCAATACATTCAAGCTTTTCGGTCTTACCCGAACGGCGCAAAGCATTTTCCAGTTCGATCGAATGATCGAAATGATCCTCGATAATACCCTTTCCGCGGTTGGTAATAATCAAAATATCGGTAATGCCCGCCTTGACCGCTTCTTCAACAATATATTGAATGGCCGGCTTATCCACGATCGGCAGCATTTCCTTCGGGCAAGCCTTAGAGGCTGGTAATACCCGCGTTCCTAACCCCGCCGCAGGGATAATTGCTTTTGTAATTTTCATTATATTTTTTCTCCTTTACATCAGCAAACATTTAAGCAGTACTGATTCTGCCGCAAAATTGACCGCAAAATACGCTGCTAAGCCGATGATCACCGCACCGACCGAGGTTCCGCCTTGGCGTACCAAACCAAAACGGTAGTACCCCGCATCAGTATTTTTTATACGAAATTGCTTGATCCTTTGTATTGCTGAATTCTTGTACCAGACGTATCCGTAAAATCCGGCTATAATAAAGCAAAGGATTTTGATCAAAAACGAGACCAAATCAATCTTATAATTCGTGTTGAAAGCAGTATAACGGTTCACGTATTCAACCGCTGTTTGCGAAGCAGCTGCCATACGCATTTCAACTTCTTCCGGTTGTTCGCCCTTTTCGGCATACTGTGTTTTCAGTTTTTCATACTGCGCCGCGTACACCTGCTGTGCATTTTCGGTTTCGTGAAAAGCATACAAAGTCAGCGGTAAAACCGAAATCATAACGGCAACCAACAAAAACAACCAACCGACCTTTTTAACTTTTCGCCAAAGCAACCAAAGCGCCACGCCGAGCGGACCCAAGACGAACGCCCAAATTGCCGCAGGCCAACACCAATCGGTTCGGCCGCTGTCAACGGCAAAAAAGTGCGGCAGAACAGCGCTTGCCTTCATTCCGATATAATCCGATACATCCTCGCCCGAAATACCGTCAACCGAGCCCAACTCAAAACCGCCGTCAGCATACGGACTGTCGGCCGGTTTCGGAAGCGGGGCGCCGCAGTTTTTACAGTTGTACGCAAAGGGATCATTTTCGGTGTTACAATACGGGCAGCTATTTTTATTTGTTTGATTCATAAACGCACCCTAACGAATCAGGCTGAAAATAATTGCAGGCAGATAATTGACAGCCAATATTCCGCCCAACAGCCCGAACAGATTGACCCCACCCAAGCGGTGATAATCTTCATCGGCATCTTCGCTTTCTTCTTTAATGGAGTTCACCTGCGCAATAACGTGCTTGCTGTAAATATAATCACCGAAAAGGCCCATTAGCAGGTGAAATATCAACAACAGGAATGCTCCGACAAATGCAAAAGCGGCAACACCGAAATTAGAAGATACGATCTGCTGCATCAGTTGCATTGCACTTCTACCGTCCTGCGAAGCTGTTTGGTTCAACAGATTGCCGAGCGGCTGAAGCAACAACTGAAAAGCCACCTGCATCAGTCCTGCCAAAATACCGTTGCGGTACATTTTGCGGGAGCAAAACCAGCCACACGGAAACAGGAATGCCAGCCAGTTCCACGAAGTTTTTTTACCGTTTTTCATTTCGGCAAATTTCGGGATATACCGTGTCGTGTTGGCCATCACAAAGCGTTTGGCCTCATCGGCGGTGACACCCTCACCAAGGTCAAGCTCTGCCGGAACGCCGCCCAAAAAGTCAAAAACGCCATATCCGTTCATCTGCGCAAAATTGGGAGCGCCGCACCGCGGACAGGAACGCGCGGTGCGTTCATATTCCTCCCCGCACATTTGACAACGGGCAATTTCATCGTTTGAAGTCTGTTCCGCGGAATCAACCGGTTGATGTTCTTCTGTGTGTGTATGATACTGCTGTTCGGTGCCGTGGGTATCCTCCAAAGCACAGTGACCGATCGTACCGTAACAATCCCGATGATGCGGTGCACCGCAATCGGGACAGCAGACAATATCGTCCTCTTCAAATAAATAAGCATGACAAACGGGACATTTCTGCCCCTCATACTGAAAACTCATACTGTAGCGCTCCTGTAATCCTCGATACCGGCAAAAACGGCATCAAAATAGTCTTTTCCGTAATTATGGTATTTGCCCTGATGGATCATTTCACGAAATTCCTGCGGTGTGACCCACCGTACACAGTCGACCTCGCTTTTTTGCAAAACAAAGCTTTCGGCGGGTCGATCGACCGTAATGGCCCAAACATCCACCAAGGAATTGCGGCGTTTCAACCGCGTGATTTTCACCAACGTTTCGGGGGTGGAATCAATCCCCAATTCTTCTTTCAATTCGCGGTGGGCGGCTTCATACGGTGTTTCCCCGACAATGGCCGCACCGCCGGTAGCGGCCCATTCACCCGGCATCAGTTTTTTATCGGCTGCACGTTTTTGTAACAAAAAATTACCGTTTTCAGATAAAACCCAAATATGAACCACGAGATGATACTCGCCCGATTTCAGACAGTTTTCGCCCCGTCGCATCGTGCGGCCGGTCGGCTGTCCGTCCCCGTCTAATATTTCCCATCTTTCAGACGTCAACAATTTCACAACCTTGCTTTTCAAGATTTTTCCGTGGAAAAACAATTTTCCGATGATAATACATCATTATTATATCAGCATTTCAAAAAAATTTCAACATTTTCTGCTTTGGGTATTGTAAAATTCTATTTTTTGTATTATAATATACTTATCTTGCGTATTAAGGCGTGCGAATGGGCGGGTCCTGTGCGACGGGAGGCTGCGAACCATGTCAGGCGGGGAACCGAGCAGCATTAAGTGGTTCTTTCCGTGCGCGTAGTCAATCGGTCCATTCGTGCGACCTTAGTACGCAATTTTTTTGTTGAGGTGATTGTAATGGCATATCGGGCTTTATACCGTAAATACCGTCCCCTGATTTTTGCGGACGTTGTCGGGCAGGAGCACGTGACCGACACCTTAAAAAACGAACTGGCGAACGGTAAGACCTCCCACGCCTATCTGTTTACGGGTTCGCGCGGAACCGGTAAAACCAGCTGTGCCAAAATTCTGGCCCGTGCCGTCAACTGTTTGGATCCGATCGACGGTGAGCCGTGCTGTAAATGCGAAAACTGCACCGCCGCTTTAGGTGAAGAGTTGACCGACATTGTCGAAATCGACGCCGCTTCCAACAACGGTGTTGACAATATTCGCGAGCTGCGGGATCAGGTCAATTTCACCCCAAGCGCCGGCAAGTACCGTGTGTACATCATCGACGAAGTACATATGCTTTCTACCGCCGCCTTCAACGCCCTTTTAAAGACGCTGGAGGAACCGCCGGCACACGTCGTTTTTATTTTGGCGACCACCGAAGTTCACAAACTGCCGGCAACCATCCTTTCCCGTTGTCAGCGTTTTGATTTTCGCCGTATCGAGCCGCAGCGCATCAGTGCCCGACTTTTCGAAATTGCCGAAAAAGAAGGCTTTTCGCTGACCGAGGATGCCGCAACGCTGATTGCTTCTGCCGCAGACGGCGGTATGCGTGACGCCCTTTCGATTTTAGACCTATGCGCCTCGAACAGTCGCGAAATCACCGAAGAAACGGTTGCCAACGTATGCGCTATGGCCGGCAATGATTACTTATTCAATCTGGCCGGTTATATACTGGATCGCAACACCGAAAAGGCGTTATTATTGTTGGATCAGTTGCACAATTCGTCGGTAGATATGTTACGGTTACTGCACGACCTGACACACCACTACCGCAATCTGATGATCATCAAAAGTATTCCGAGCGGTCGCCGACCGATCGTCTGCTCCGTTGGACAGATGCGTGCTTTGGAAGGACAAGCCGCCCGCTATGAATTAAGCGAAATCCTCTCGGTACTGAACATCTTGCAGGACGCCGCCGGCCGTATGCAGGCGGGTGACCGTCGCTGTGAAATGGAAATGACCGTGTTGCGTCTTTGTTCGCCGATACTCGGCAACGATCTGCAATCGTTAGAACGCCGCATTGCCGTTTTGGAGGCCGCTGCTGCACGTCAACCGATCGCCGTGCCGACAAAAGACCCCCAACCGACCGTTTCGCTGGATGAAAAGCCGCCAAAACAGGTGGTCGAAGAAATCCCGCAAGAGGTCGCCGAAGACCTGCCGGAGGATATTCCGTTACCGGATGAACCGCAGGCAAGCAAACCCGCTCCCCTGCCGCAAATCGACAGTGACAGCGTTGCACCGTTAGAAAACTGGGACGAGGTTTTGCGCGTGTTACGGCAAACCGGCCCGCTGATCGCCGCTGTTTTGAATGATTCAAGTGCTTATATCAAGGGCACTTATCTGCTGATTGATGCACCGAACAGCCAGTTCCGTGATATGGTTTCCAACGGTATGTACCGTGACCAGATCCGCAACGCCGCCAAAGAAGTGTTGGGTGTTTCGTATAAATTAGGTCCCTACCGTGCCAAAAAGGACGTAGCGACCGAAGATCCGCTGACCGCCTTGGCCGAGCGGCTGAAAACCTTTGAACTAAATTCTGATTAAGGAGAAAGAAATATGAAAGTAAGAATCCCGAATTCCGGCGGACCCGGAAACATGAACCAGATGCTCAAGCAAGCCCAGAAAATGCAGGAAGATATGGCCGCGTTGCAAGAAGATCTTGACAACCGTGAATATACTGCTGCCGCAGGCGGCGGAATGATCGAAGTCACCGTTGACGGCAAGCATCAGATCAAAGCCCTTAAAATCAAACCCGAAGCCGTTGATCCGGATGACGTTGAGATGTTGGAAGACCTGATCACCGTTGCCGTAAACGAAGCAATTTCCAACGCAGCCAAAACGGCCGAGGAAGAAATGGGTGCCATTACCGGCGGCATGAATCTGCCGGGTCTGTTCTGATATGAATTACGATATTGTCCCGTTAAACGAGCTGATAAACCAATTTGCCCGTCTGCCGGGGATCGGTAAAAAAACCGCACAACGGCTGGCGTACAGCATTTTGGAGCAACCGCCCGAGCGGGCACATCAGTTTGCCGACGCGCTGGTCAATGCGCGGGATCAAATTCATTTTTGCAAGTGCTGTCAAGGATTGACCGATCTTGAAATCTGTCGCATCTGTGATGATGAAGCAAGGGATCACACGGTGGTGTGCGTGGTGGAAGAACCCCGCGACATCACCGCCTTTGAACGCACCCGTGAATTCCGCGGCGTGTACCACGTTTTACACGGTGTCATCTCCCCTTTGGACGGCATCGGTCCCGAGCAGTTGCGTGTTAAAGAGCTGATGGCACGACTGAGTGACGGCACGGTAAAAGAAATCATTATGGCAACCAACCCGACCGTTGAGGGGGAAGCTACCGCCAGTTATCTTTCACGACTGGTCAAACCGATGGGCATTAAGGCAACCCGTTTGGCGTACGGAATTCCCGTTGGCGGCGATTTGGAATATGCCGATGAATTCACTTTAGCCCGTGCTTTGGAAGGCAGGAATGAGATTTAATGACGCAGGAAAAAATTGACCGTATCAATGCCCTTGCCCGCAAGCAAAAGGCCGAAGGACTGACCGAAGAAGAAAAGGCCGAGCAAGCGGTGTTGCGTCGCGAATACATCGACGCTTTTAAGAACAATTTAATTGCGCAGTTGGAAAACACTTATATTGTAACGCCGGACGGCGAAAAGCGTAAAGTCGGAGGAAAGAAAAATGGCAAAACTCCTCTTAACTGACTGCGGAACGCTGACACAGAATAACGACCTTGACCTGACTGCTTTTTCGCAGTTCGGCACGGTCGTTTCTTTTGAAAACTTATCCGGTGACGATTTGTTGCGCGAGGTTGCCGATGCCGATATTATTCTGTGCAACAAGACGCCCATTACCAAAGCGGTGATGGATGCGGCGCCGAATTTGAAATACATCGGCTTATTTGCAACCGGCTACAACAACATTGATACGCAAGAAGCCGCCCGCAGGGGTATTCCGGTCTGCAATGCGGGATCATATTCGACCTCTGCCGTGGCACAGCAGGTATTTGCCTATATTTTAAGCCATTATTCGGCAGTGGAAAAATACGCCGATTTGGTGCGGAACGGCGGATGGATCGACTCCCCCACCTTTTCGATGTTATGCTGTCCGACCGATGAGTTAAAGGATAAAACCATCGGCATTATCGGGTATGGCAGTATCGGCAAGCGAGTGGCAAAAATCGCCCTTGCTTTTGAAATGAACGTGCTTGTTTGCACCCGCACCCCGCAAGTTGATGAAAATGTAACTTTCGTTAAGTTTGATGAGCTGTTGCAGCAAAGTGATATTAGTACGGTACATTGCCCATTGACGCCGCAAAGCGCCGAGATGTTTGATGAGCAAACCTTTGCCAAGTGCAAGGACGGCGCTTTCTTTATCAATACCGCCCGCGGCGGCATTGTAAACGAACCGGCTTTGACAGACGCCTTAAAAGGCGGCAAGCTTTCGGGTGCGGCGGTCGACGTACTGAAAACCGAGCCGATGACGGCCGATTGCGTGTTGCAAAACGCACCGAATATTATCATAACACCGCATACCGGTTGGGCGCCGTTGGCGACAAGACAACGACTGATCGACATTGTGGTGGATAACCTCAAAGCATTTATAAGCGGAATTCCGAAAAACGTTGTTAATTTTTAATACTCACAAGATATGAAAAAACGCTCTGCCGATCGGCAGAGCGTTTTTTGTATTGCTAAATTCCGAATTAGATTTCAGCGAAGTATTTGATGGTGCGAACCATCTGGCTGGTGTAGCTGTTTTCGTTATCGTACCAGGAAACGACCTGTACCTGATAGGTATCGTCGTCGATCTTGGTGACCATGGTCTGAGTAGCGTCAAACAGAGAACCGAAGCGCATACCGATAACGTCAGAAGAAACGAGCTGTTCTTCGGTGTAGCCGAAGGAAGCGCTGGAAGCAGCCTTCATAGCAGCATTGATGCCTTCCTTGGTGATGTCCTTGCCCTTAA
>JAKSQF010000073.1 GCA_024404235.1 Clostridia bacterium
TATGATCAAGTGTCAGCTGTTTATGTATTTCAAAAATCCAATAGAGGGAAAGTAAAACATGAAATATGTGTTTGTCGTCAACCCTGCGGCCGGCAAAGGAAATTTGCAAAAGCAACTGATCGGGCAAATCAAGGAATACTTTGAAACCTTCGCCGGCGAATATGAAATCCATATCACGACCGAGCCGGGCGATGCCGAGCGTTACGTTAAACAACAGGCGCAAACCGGTGAGCAGATGCGCATTTTTGCCTGCGGCGGTGAGGGCACTTCTTTTGAGGTGGTCAACGGCGTTTTCGGGTACGATAACGTTGCCATCGGGGTCATTCCGTGCGGCTCTGCCAATGATTTTCTGAAATATTTTGATGCGATCGACCCATTCAGCAATCTTGCATCGCAAACCGGCGGAAGCGAAGTGCCGATCGATCTGATTCGCGCAGGGGATCGCTACTGCATTAACGGTTGTTCTGTCGGAATGGACGCTATGGTCGCGCGGGATATGAGTATTTTTAAGCATTGGCCGTTGGTTTCGGGCTCTTTCGCTTATAAACTGGCGATTTTGCGCAATTTCCTCAAATTCCGCCTCGGTGTGCGGATTGATCTGTCGGTCGACGGCGCAGAACCCCGTCGGCAGGATTGCCTTTTTGCCGTTATTGCCAACGCACCGTACTATGGCGGCGGTTTTAAGGGCGCTCCCAATGCGCACCCGAATGACGGTGAACTGGATTTCACCATGATAAACAATGTTTCACATTTTAAGGTACTGCGGTTTTTGCCGAAGTACGAGAAAGGCGAGTTTGAACAGTATGATTTCAGCACCACCGCCCGTTGCAGCGAAATGTTTTTTCGATCTGAAAAAACCGTCCCGATCAATTTGGACGGCGAAATCGTCGAAGCCGCAGAAATGAAATTTTCCATTGTGCCGCAGGCGGTACGTTTTGTGCTTCCGGTGGGTGTTTCGTTTCAAAAAAGCACGAAATCTGCCGAAATTGTTAATTTAAAGTAAAATTTTTTGACTTTACTTGACTTTTGCGAAAAAAGGATTAAAATGGAATTATAAAATTTTTTTGGAGGGATTGTAAATGACAATCAAACCGTTAGCAGATAACGTTGTCGTCAAGGCAACCGCCGCAGAGGAAACGACCAAAAGCGGCATTGTCCTGACCTCAAAAGCACAGGAAAAACCGCAGATCATGGAAGTCGTGGCAGTCGGCCCCGGCGGCATGGTAGACGGCAAGGAAGTTGTAATGACCGTAAAACCCGGCGACAAGGTCATCGCCGCCAAGTATTCCGGAACCGACGTCAAGGTCGAGGACGAGGAATATTCCGTCCTGCACCTGTCGGACATTCTGGCAATCGTAGAATAATCGGAGGTTTTTATTATGGCAAAGCAAATTATTTTCGGTGAAGACGCCCGCAAGGCATTGCAGGCCGGCGTCGATAAACTGGCAAATACCGTTAAGGTCACCTTGGGACCCAAGGGCCGCAACGTTGTGTTGGATAAGAAATACGGTTCTCCGCTGATTACCAACGACGGTGTGACCATCGCCAAGGAAATCGAGCTGGACGATCCGTTTGAAAATATGGGCGCACAGCTTGTAAAAGAAGTATCGGTCAAGACGAACGATGCCGCCGGTGACGGTACTACTACCGCAACCGTTTTGGCGCAGGCGCTCATTAACGAGGGTATGAAGAACGTTGCCGCCGGCGCCAACCCGATGATCGTTAAAAAGGGTATCCGTTCGGCAGTTGATACCGCTATCGACACCATCGTAAAGAACTCCAAAAAGGTTTCCGGCAGTGCCGATATTGCCCGTGTTGCTACCGTTTCTTCGGCAGATGCCGCAATCGGTGATTTGATCGCCGAAGCAATGGAAAAGGTTTCGGCCGACGGTGTTATCACGGTGGAAGAATCCAAAACCGCTACGACCTATTCCGAAGTCGTTGAGGGTATGCAGTTCGACCGTGGTTATATCACGCCCTATATGGCAACCGATACCGATAAGATGGAAGCCGTCATTGACGATGCACTCATCCTGATCACCGATAAGAAGATCAGCAATATTCAGGAAATCCTGCCGCTTTTGGAACAGATCGTTCAAGCCGGCAGAAAACTGCTCATCATTGCCGAGGATATCGAGGGTGAAGCTCTTTCGACCATCATCGTCAACAAACTGCGCGGCACCTTCACCTGCGTGGCTGTCAAGGCTCCCGGCTTCGGCGACCGCAGAAAAGAAATGCTGCAGGATATCGCCATCCTCACCGGCGGTCAGGTCATTTCCGAAGAACTCGGCTTGCAGCTTAAGGATACCACGATGGATCAGCTCGGCCGTGCCCGTCAGGTCAAGGTCAATAAGGAAAACACCATCATTGTTGACGGTGCCGGTAATAAAGAACTGATTGCCGATCGCGTAAAGCAGATCAAGAATCAGATCACCGAAACCTCTTCCGATTTCGACCGTGAAAAACTGCAGGAGCGCTTGGCAAAATTGGCCGGCGGTGTTGCCGTTATCAAGGTCGGTGCCGCAACCGAAATCGAAATGAAAGAACAGAAGCTGCGTGTGGAAGACGCCCTTTCCGCCACCCGTGCCGCTGTGGAAGAAGGCATTGTTGCCGGCGGCGGTGTGGCATTGCTGAATGCCATTCCGGCGGTTCAGGCTTTGCTTGAATCTACGCAGGGCGACGAAAAGACCGGTGTTGCCATTGTTTTGAAGGCACTGGAAGCTCCGATCCGTCAGATCGCATATAACGCCGGCATCGAAGGCTCGGTCATTGTCGATAAGATTTTGACTGCCGGCAAGAACAACTACGGTTTCAACGCTTACAGCGAAGAATATACCGATATGCTGGAAGCCGGTATCGTTGACCCGACCAAGGTCACCCGCTCGGCTTTGGAAAATGCCGCTTCGGTAGCCGCTATGGTGCTGACGACCGAAAGCTTGGTTTCCGACATTAAGGAAGACGCCGCTGCTGCCAATGCTGCCGCAGCCGCCGCTGCCGCACAGGGCGGTATGTACTGATAATTCGTTTTTTGCGGGGTTCTTATTTCAACGAAATTTGAACCCCGTATTTTTTACAAAAAGGGGAATATAACAATGGTAAAATGGCTTGAAAATGCCGTGTTTTATGAAATCTATCCGCAGTCGTTCTACGATACAAACGGTGACGGCATCGGCGACCTGCAGGGAATTATCGAAAAACTGGACTATATCAAAAGCATCGGCTGTAATGCTTTGTGGATCAATCCGTGCTTTGATTCACCCTTTCAGGATGCCGGCTACGATGTGCGCGATTACTATAAAATCGCTCCGCGCTACGGTACCAATGACGATGCCAAGCACCTTTTTGACGAGGTACATAAACGGGATATGCACGTCCTGCTGGATTTGGTGCCGGGGCATACTTCTATCGAACACGAATGGTTTAAGCAGTCTGCAAAGGCCGAAAAGAACGAGTATACCGACCGTTTTATCTGGACAAGTAACGTTTGGCAGTACCCGACCAATATTAGGTTGATCAGCGGTCTGTTCGAGCGTGACGGCAATGCCGTTATCAATTTCTTTTCATCCCAGCCGGCGCTCAACTACGGCTATTACGAGCCGCGGGCCGAATGGGAGCAACCGATGGACGCCCCCGGCCCAAAGGCAACGCTTGAAGAAATGAAGCGTATTATGGCTTTTTGGCTTGATATGGGTTGTGACGGCTTCCGTGTCGATATGGCGGCATCGCTTGTCAAAAACGATGAACAGCGTATCGGCGTGACCAAGCTGTGGCATAACGTCCGTGCGTTTTTGGATGAAAAATTCCCGCAGGCGGTACTGGTTTCCGAATGGGGCGAGCCGCACGAGTCATTAAATGCCGGTTTTCACATGGATTTCTTACTGCATTTCGGTGAAAGCCATTATACCAACCTTTATCACGAAAAGGGCGCCTATTTCTCGAAAGACGCTACGCTCGATTCGGCCGCTTTCATTAAGACTTATAAAAGCTATATGGAAAAAACCGCCGGAAAGGGATATATCTGCCTGCCCACCGGTAACCACGATATGGTGCGCTTGAGCAATTTCGTGGATGCCGCCGGTCAAAAGCTTGCCTTTGCGTTCCAGATGTCTATGCCCGGATGCCCGTTCATCTACTACGGTGATGAAATCGCAATGAACTATCAGCAGTTGGTCAATAAAGAGGGCGGCTATTTCCGCACCGGCTCCCGCACCCCAATGCAGTGGAATAACGAAAAGAACTTCGGCTTTTCTTCGGCCGAGGCGGAAATGCTTTATCTGCCAACCGACCCGTCGGAAAATGCCCCGTGTGTTGCGGCACAGGAGAATGACCCCGATTCAATGCTTAACACCGTGCGTGACCTGATTGCCATTCGCAAGGCCAATCCTGCATTGCAAAACGGCGGCTCTGTGACGTTTTTGACCGAGGGCGGCTATCCGCTTGTCTACTTGCGTGAAAACGCAGGACAGCGCATTTTGGTGCTCGTGAACCCCTCTGCTGATGCTGTGACTTATAAAACCGACCTTGTCGGCGAAAAGATTTACGAATTCGGCACGGTTTCTTACGAAAACGGCGCTTATCATATCGGCGCACAATCTGCCGCATTTATCGTTCTTTAATAAAACTAAAACATCCCGTCCGATACTCGGACGGGATTTTTTTACGGATTACATTTCTGGCAGGGGGAATACCCTTGACTGATTAAGCTTTCACGGGATTCGTTCGTTGCCCGTTTGTTCGATTCTTTCATTTGCGAGACCGAACCGCAGGTGGGGTAATGGAATTTCATACTGCTTTTGCTGATGTTGACGATGTATTTTGCATTAGAACTCGGTGTGGTGGTTGTGGAACTGGTTTTTGATGTTGTCGAAGATGCGGTTTTTGAACTTGTTGCGGTACTGCTTGTTTTAGAGGAGGTGACTTTAGAACTTGTTGACGAAGTTACCTTTGAGCTTGAACTTTGCGAGGAGGTCGTTGCCGCCGCACCGTTCAGCTTGCTTGTCCCGTCGGCATAATTGATGGTAATGCCGGGCTGTACGTTATAGCAAAAGACGTTAAAGCATATATCGTCGCCGCCGTCTTCCACCGAATAAGCTTCCATTAAAACGCCGGCGGCCACTAAATTGTTGCCCTCGAAAATCGGGGTAACACGGTATAAAACGTGGTTTTTTGTTTCCTTTACGTAGTCGGCCACCATATTTTCAAAGGGCAGCATTCCGTCTACGTTCAAATAACGTGTTCCGGTAATGAGGTTGCACTCGTTGGCGTTTTCGGCTGTTAACTGATAACCGATCAGGTGACAGCGGTTGTAAAGGTATTTTCCGCTGACACAATCGTATTTTGCCAACTGCCAGCCGCTTGGCTTTACCTGTCCGATGGCGCCACGCTCCTCGGTCGGCATTAAGTCCTTGCCAACGCAGGCGTATGCCACACCGCAACGACCGAGCTTATCGAGCGGACTGTACTTTTCAAACGACTTTACCGTGCGGTCAGCCGTCGTGAAATACGGCGTGTTATCGTTGATAACGGCATAAGGACTCTTGCCGTATTTCGGTACGCTTTTCAGCTGAAAACCCTGCGCCGTTGCCTTTTCCTTTAACGGAACGGCCGCTTTCTCGTTGGGAATGATTTTCGCCGATTCTTTACTGCTTTCTGTTTTAGAAGAATCGGCCTTTGCGGAAGAAGTATTTTCACTTGAAACATCGGCGCTGTTTTCTGATTCTGTATCTGCTTCACCTGAAACAGCGAAAGCATCCGAACCGTCAAGCGATTCGACTACCGAAACCGTATCGTCGCTTTTTGACGTTGTATCATTCGTACAATTGCTGAATGCGACGATCATACATACCGTCAGCAGCACGGAAAGAATGGATTGAAGTGATTTTTTGATCGGCATTTTTCTACTCCTTTTTAAGATAACTAATTATCCCATAGTTTGCCGAATGTTGTCAAGCAAATTTTGTCGAAAAAAAGACCCGTCACCGACGGGTCTTTTTGAAATTTTGCAAAATCAGCAATAAATCACACGAATGTTGCGGGTCTTTCTGCCGTCGACAGTCAGCAGGTTGCCGTCCAGCTTTTTGCCGTCTTCGTACATGGCAAACTCGTTGCCGCGTTCAAACGTAAACTCAAATTTACATCCGCGGAAGGTACGGCTGCAGCGGTATTCGTTCCAGTCGGAGGGTACGCATGGATTAACGACCAAGCCCTTCATCGTCGGCTGTAAACCGAGAATGTACTGGGTTGCGGCCATATACATCCAAGCGGCCGTGCCCGAAAGCCACGATACGTTTGCATAACCGAATTTATCCGATTCCGGCCCGAAAATGTTGGAGGAGTAAACGTACGGCTCTGCACGGTAGACCTCGACGCCGGCCTTTTCCATCGTGTTTTCGGGGATCAACTGGCTGTAATACTCCCACGCACGGTCAGCACGTCCGAGCATACATTCGGCAATAATGGCCCAAGTGTTGGCGTGGCAGAAAATACCGCCGTTTTCGGAAGTGCCCTTGTTGTAGTTGGTCAGCGGATCTTCGGCACTCGGATAATTTTCCATCGACGGATGAATTTTCTTGATGCCAAGCGGCGTGTTCAGGTATTTGTAGACGTTGTCCATCGCACTTTCGCCGCGTTCGGCGTCGGCATAACCCGAAAGGATAGACCAGGTTTGACTGTTCAGCCAAATCTTTGCCTGCGGCTCGGATTCCGAACCTAAGAAAACACCTTCGTCGGTAACGGCGCGGCGGTACCACTTGCCGTCCCACGCTTTGGCGTTAACGTTGTCCTTCTGCTCATTATACAGCTTGTTGTAATAAGCGGCATCTTCCGTTTCACCGATGGTTTCGGCAATTTCGGCAATCTGCTTTAAGCAGATACCGAACTGCATTGCTGTCCAAATGCTTTCACCCAAGCCCTTGCGGCAGACACGGTACAGCGAATCGTTCCAGTCAGAGCGCAGCATCAGCGGGAAACCGTTGCGGCCGATATGCTCGGTCGTGAACTTGACGGCACGGCGTAAATGCTCGTAAACGGTGGCCTCTTCGCCGTCATAGAACGGAACGACCTCGTTCAGGAAATCGGTGTTGCCGTCTTCCGACAAAATGCGGTAAACGGTCAAAATGCTCCACAAATGGTCGTCCGAATGAACGGTCGTGACCGGATCGTAACCCTCGATGGGGAAGTAGTAGTGGTTGACATGACCGTCCTTGTACTGTTGAGAAAGCAACTCACGGGTCTTGGCCTTGGCATTTTCATTGGTGATCGCCGCCACGGTCATAACGTCCTGTGCGGTGTCACGGTAACCCGTTCCGCGGAAGGTACCGGTCGCATAATAACTGATATTGCGGGAGAATAAGAAGTTGTACCAAACCTGATACGGATTCCAGGTGTTGATCATACGCTGGGCCTTTTTGTCCGGAATTTCGCAGGCAAAGCAGGAAAGCAGATCTTCAAATTTGGCACCAAGCTTTTTGAAAGCGGCTTCACTGTAACCGGCAACACGCACACGGGAAAGGGTAGCGGCAGTATCTTCACGCTTGGCAACAGCGCCCAAATAGAACTGTACGGTGGTACTTTCACCGGCGGCTAATTCCACCGGAATCTGCAATGCGCCGCAGGGGTCGCCGCCACGAAGCGTGGTGTTAAAGCAGGCGCCCTGTTCTACACCAACGGGATCGGCTTCGCTGTGGTAACTGCCGACAAACTTTTCACGGTTACCGTCGTAGCTTGCGGGCATACGGTCAGCGGCAAAGAAAATGTAGGGCGTTTCTTCACGGCGGGGCTGATCTTCAACGGCATAATCGTAAACGATTGCGCCGCAGTCGTCCTCGTAAAAGACGTTGACCTGATGCTTGTTGTAACACTGCCACTGCAATTCACGCATAAACTCCATCAGCGCAAATTCAATGTAACCGAATACGTCCAAAGAACGGTCTTCGGCGGCGTTGTTCTGTAAATCTGCCTTCATAATCAGCACGTCGTCATCGGGCGAAACAAAGGCGGTAAGACGGGCGGAAAGTCCGTCCTTTTCGGTCAGATAATAGGTGTAACCCATACCGTGTGCCGATTGGAATTTTTCCGGCTTGTCGGCGCAGGGCTCGGCCGTCAGCGAATAGTATTTACCGGTCTTGCGGTCGCGGATGTAAAGGTACAAACCGCTGCGGTCGGTCGGCAGATGGAAAAAGCGGTAACGGTTGATGCGCCAAATCTGCGGGGAGCGGTAGAACGCCAACAGGCCGCCTGCCTGACTGATCATCGTGTGCATTTTGCCGTTGGATAAATAGTTCATCCACGGTGTCGGCATATCGTAGCGGTCA
>JAKSQF010000074.1 GCA_024404235.1 Clostridia bacterium
CGTAGACGTGGCCCGAAGAAAGATACGCGTCCGGCTGCACCAGGCCGGTGGGCGGCAGCGGGCTTGCAAGGGTCACGTCCCGAATATCGGTGCCGTCCACGGTAATGCGGCCGTCGGTAACCTCGTAAAAGCGGGGAATCAGCGAGCAAATCGTGGTTTTGCCGCCGCCCGAGGGCCCAACCAAAGCCACGTTTTCACCCGGTTTTATTTGCAGGTTCAAATGCTCTAAAACCAAGCGGTTTTCTGCGGAATAACGGAACGAAACGTCCTCAAAACGAAGATCTCCCTTGGGGTCGGAAAGCTTCTTTGCACCCTTGCGGTCAACGATATCCGGCTCGGTATCCATAATCTCGGAAAACCGTTCAATACCGGTCATGCCGCGTTGGAACTGCTCGGCAAACTCAACGATACGCCGAATCGAGGTCAACAGCGTGTTGACGAACAGCAGATAGGCCACAAGGTCGGCGGCGTTGATTTTATCGTGGATGATAAACAGCGCACCGACTACGACTACCACAATATACATCAAACCGTCAAAGAAACGGGTAAAGGATTGGAACGATCCCATATAGCGGTAAACCTTGGCCTTGATGTTCAGAAAACCGACGTTGCCGGTCTTAAACTTTTCTTCTTCGATTTCTTCGTTGGCAAAGGATTTTACCACACGGATGCCCAACAGACTGTCCTCTACGCCGGAGTTCAGCTCTGCCACGACCTTGCGGGATTCCCGGAAGCCGGATTTCATCTTGCGGTTGAAAAGCATCAGCACGGCGATCATCGGCGGTACGACCGAGAAAATGATCAACGTCAGCGGCACGTTGATGGTGCAAAGCAGGACGAAAGCCGCCGTGATTTTTACAAAGGCGATGAAAAATTCCTCGGGGCAGTGGTGGGCAAATTCGGTTACGTCGAACAAGTCACTTGTAATGCGGGACATAATACTGCCGATTTTCGTATTGTCGTAAAACGAAAAGGAAAGCTTTTGCAGGTGGTTGAACATATCCCGCCGCATATCGGTTTCAATGCGGGTACCCATTACGTGGCCGTAGGTCGCCATATAATAGTTGGCAAGGGTATCTACCAATCGCAATAAAAGATACAATCCGCCGATTTGTAATACAAAAGCGGTCGTCAGCGTGGTGGGGGTCACGGTTGCACGGCCGGTGATTTCTCGCACAATCATCGGCAAAATCAGTTCGCATACCGTGGTCAAGGCGGCACAGAACAGGTCAAAGACCATTATGCCGATGTAGTTTTTATAGTAGGGTAAAAAACGTTTGATGAGTTTTGCAGATTTCATTTTATTTCAAGAACCCGTTGACGATCTCTTCCTCGGCCTCCTGCTCGGTAAGTCCCAAGGTCATCAGTTTCATTAACTGTTCACCGGCGATTTTCCCGATAGCGGCTTCGTGAATGAGGGAAGCGTCAATATGATTTGCCGAAAGCTGCGGACTGGCACTGACCTTTGCTTCATCCATAATGATGGCGTCGCATTCGGTGTGTCCGTTGCAGGCGGCGTTTCCGTTGATGTTTGATTTGAAGAACTGGGTGGATTTTCCTTTTGCGACCGAGCGCGAAATCACGTTGGCGCCGGCGTTTTCACCGTTCAAATCGACCGAAAAGTCGGTTTCGGCGTGCTGGGTGCCATGGGTCATGATCTTTTCGCGGATCACTAAAGTACCGCCCTCGGCAACAACGGCACGGGTCACACGGTTGGTGTCGTCGATGCCCTTGATCTGGCTGGTTTCCATTTCCATATAGCCACCCTCGGCAATGTTGACCACGGTGGTCGGATTCATCACGTTTCCGCCCGTGCCGTCGCCCTCGCCGTAGTGGCGTTCAATGTATTTTACCCGTGCATTCTTGCCGACAAAGAAGGTGTGAATACCGTCGTGGCGGGATTCTTCACTGCCGCAGTTGTGAATGCCGCAGCCTGCCATAATGGTCACGTCGGCGTCTTCACCGATGATAAAATCGTTGTAAACCAAATCGGTCAGTCCGGTTTGGCTGATGATAACGGGGATATGCACCGTTTCGCCCTTGGTACCGGGGCGAATGATGATGTCAATACCGCTTTTGTCGGTTTTGCTTTTAATGTCGATGTTTTCGGTTACCTGCCGTCCGGCCGCCGCACCGTTTGCACGGATGTTATAAGCGCCGTCGGGTGTGCCGTCCATATCGGCAATGATGGAAAGCAACTGCTTTTCGGTATCGTTCATTCTGCCACCCCCTTCATATTTTCGGTCAGTACCTTGCAGGCCTCAGCCGAAGCGTCTAACAATTCGGGCAAAATATCGCTCTTTGCACCGTAGGCCTTGACCTCACCGTTTGCAATGACGGCAACCTTGTCCGCAATATTTAAGATGCGTTCTTGGTGCGAAATGATGATGATCGAACCGCCCAAGGTGCTGTGCATCCGTTCGAATACGTTGATCAAATTGTTGAAACTCCAAAGATCGATACCGGCTTCCGGCTCGTCAAACAGCGAAACCTTGGTGCCGCGCGCCAAAACGGTGGCGATCTCGATGCGCTTCAACTCACCACCCGAAAGGGAGGCGTTGACCTCACGGTTGATGTAGTCCCGTGCGCAAAGTCCCACTTGCGAAAGGTAGTCGCAGGCATCACTCACGCTGATGGGGTGGCCTGCCGCCAAGCGGATCAAATCGTTGACCGTAATGCCCTTAAAACGAACGGGCTGCTGAAAGGCAAAGCTGATGCCTTTCTTGGCACGGTCGGTCACCGAAAGGTTCGTAATATCCTCACCGTCCAATAAAATCTGACCGCCGGTCGGCTGATACACGCCGGCAATAATTTTTGCCAAGGTGGATTTACCGCCGCCGTTCGGTCCGGTGATCGCTACAAAACCGTTGTCGATCTTAAGCGAGATATCCTTCAGAATATCAACCTTGCCGTCGCCGTTTTCATTATCGACCGTGAACGACACGTTGCGTAATTCAAGCATAATCTTCCTCCAAAAAACATAAAACTCCAATTTACTCTTTATTATACCAAATTTACGCAAAAAAGCAACATCCAAAGACGAAAGAATGTTGAAAATCGGCGGAAATTATGGTACAATTTCTAAAAATACTCAGCGGAGTGAGAAAATGGATATTATTGAAGCACTAACCAAAGAATTTAAATTGCAGACTTGGCAGGTCGAACATACGGTCGAATTGCTGGACGGCGGCAACACCGTGCCGTTCATTGCCCGTTACCGTAAGGAGGCTACCGGCAGTCTGGACGATCAACTGCTGCGTTCCTTGGCCGACCGGCTGGAATACCTGCGTAATTTGGACGAAACCCGTCAGAAATACCGTGCCGCCATTGAAGAGCAGGGGGCATTGACCGACGAAATCACGGCGGCGTTGGATGCGGCCGTGACGATGACGGAACTCGAAGATATTTACCGTCCGTATAAGAAAAAACGCAAAACAAGGGCAAGCGTTGCCAAAGAAAAAGGCTTGGAGCCGTTGGCCGAAGCCATTTATGCGCAAGAGCCCGACAGCGCCTATCCGGAAGAACTGGCAAAAGATTATGTAAACCAAGAACTCGGCGTTGAAACGGTTGAAGACGCGCTTCAAGGCGCTATGGATATCATTGCCGAACGTATTTCGGACGATGCCGACGTGCGTAAGCGTATGCGTTTTGTCTGTATGGCACACGGTCTGCTTTGCAGTAAGGCGGCCGAGGAGGATATCGGCGTTTATGAGATGTATGCCGATTATCACGAGCCGCTTTCCAAAATTGCCAACCACCGCGTGCTTGCCGTCAACCGTGGCGAAAAGGAAGGTATGCTGAAGGTTTCGGTCGATTTCGATCGGGATAAGGCTCGCTTTATTATTGCCAAAAATCATATCAAGGAAGGCTCGCCCTGTACCGAAACGGTGCGTCTGGCGGCCGAGGATGCTTATACCCGCCTGATTTTCCCGTCCATCGAACGGGAGGTTCGTAACGAGTTGACCGACCGTGCCGGCGAGTCGGCCATTACCGTCTTTTCGGGCAATTTGAAACAGCTTTTAATGCAACCGCCCGTGCGTGGTCAGGTCACCATCGGTTTGGACCCCGGTTACCGTACCGGTTGTAAGGTCGCCGTGGTGGACGGTACCGGCAAGGTGCTGGATACCGGCGTTATTTTCCCGGTCGAACAGTTTAAGCGTGTGGACGAGGCCAAAAGCATTATTAAACGTCTTGTCAAAAAACACGGTGTGCGGATGTTTGCCATCGGCAACGGTACCGCCAGCCACGAAACCGAGGTTTTTGCCGCCGACGTCATCCGTGAACTGAACGACGGTCTTTCCTATATGGTCGTCAGCGAAGCGGGGGCAAGCGTGTATTCCGCCTCGAAATTAGCGGCCGAAGAATTCCCCGATTACGACGTTTCTCTGCGTAGTGCGGTGTCGATCGCACGCCGCTTGCAGGATCCGTTGGCGGAACTCGTCAAAATTGATCCAAAGGCCATCGGCGTCGGTCAGTATCAGCACGATATGCCGCCTGCCCGCCTGTCGACTGCGTTAGACGGCGTGGTCGAAGATTGCGTTAACGCCGTCGGGGTAGACCTCAATACCGCTTCGGCACCGCTATTGGCCCGTGTGGCGGGTTTGTCGACCGCCGTTGCCAAAAATATTGTTACCTACCGTGAAGAAAACGGTGCGTTTACCTCCCGTGCACAACTGAAAAAAGTGCCGAAATTGGGGCCGAAAGCCTTTGAACAGTGCGCCGGCTTCCTGCGTATTGCAGACGGTAAAAATCCGTTGGATAACACGGCCGTTCACCCCGAAAGCTACGCCGCCGCCGAACAACTGTTGAAGCTGTGCGATTATACCGATAAGGACGTTAAAAACGGTGTAGCGGGCTTGAAAGAACGGCTGGAAACCAAAGGCGTCAGCGAAACGGCCGAAGCGTTGCAAATCGGTGTGCCGACGCTGTTGGATATGGCCGATGCGTTGGAAAAACCGGGTCGTGACCCGCGTGACGAATTGCCGGCTCCGCTGCTGCGAACCGACATTTTGTCGCTTGAAGACTTAAAACCGGGCATGGAACTGACCGGCACGGTGCGTAACGTGATCGACTTCGGCGCTTTTGTGGATATCGGTGTCCACGAGGACGGTCTTGTCCATATTTCTCAAATCACCAACCACTTTATCAAGCATCCAAGCGCCGTCTTAAAGGTCGGCGATATCGTCAAGGTTTGGGTGCTGTCCGTAGATGTTAAAAAGAAAAGAATTTCATTGACCATGCGAAAAGAGAAGGTAGAAAATGCAGCGGAATAATCTAAAGGGGAGTATCATTCTCGGCACAGCGGCACTTATTTGGGGCTTGGCGTTCGTCGCCCAAAGCATGGCGGATAAAGTTCCGCCGTTCCTTGTCAACTGCCTGCGCTCGTTCATCAGCGTGGTGTTTTTGTGGGTGCTGTTTCGTATTCAAAACCGCAAAACGAACGAGCCGGTTTTCCCGAAAAACGATCCGGCAAAGCTTAAAACCGTTCTGCGGGGCAGTGTTTTGTGCGGCGCTGTGCTGACGGTTGCCATCAACTTTCAGCAATTCGGCATTTGGCTGTATCCGTCAGGGGAGTCGGTCGCCGTGGAGGCACACGCCGGATTTTTAACCGCCCTTTACGTAGTATTGGTACCGCTGTTTTCACTGTTTGCGGGCAGAAAAATATCACCTGTTGTTTGGTGCGCCGTGGCGGTTGCCATGGTCGGTTTTTACCTGCTTTGTTTTCAGCACGGTATCGACGGCGTTTACCTCGGTGACCTTTTGTGCTTTATTTGTGCCATTGCGTTCAGCCTGCATATTTTGGCGGTCGACCGCTTGGTCGGGCCGATCGGCGGTGTGCGGCTTTCCATGCTGCAATTTGCCGTTTGCGGTATATTTTCGGGTATATTGTCCCTTGTTTTCGAACACAGTACCGTCAGTTGGCCGGCGGTCTGGCAGGCAATTTTGCCGATTATCTACCTCGGCATTATGTCCAGCGGTGTGGCGTATACCCTGCAAATCGTGGGTCAGCAGTACGCCGAACCGGCCATTGCCAGCCTTGCGATGAGTCCCGAAAGCGTTTTCGCCGCCTTGGGCGGATTTGTGGCAGGTCTTTTGCATATCACCGAAAAGCGCACCCTTTCGGTCGGGGAACTGATCGGTTGCGTGTTGGTGTTTGCCGCCATTATCTTTGCCCAACTGCCCGAACTGATGCACCGTAAAAAGGCGGAAGCGTAAAGACTTATGAAGAAGGAAACCAAAAAACAATCGGCCTTTCGGGCGGCATTCCCGAAAACGTTGCCCATTATGGCGGGTTACGTCGTACTGGGCTTCGGCTTTGGCCTTTTATTGCAAAGCAAGGGCTATCATTTTCTGTGGGCGGTGCTGATGAGCCTTACCGTCTACGGCGGCAGTTTGCAGTTTGTGGCGGTCGATCTCATTTCCGCCGGTGCAGGATTGCTTCACACGGCTTTGATGTCGTTGATCATTCAAGCTCGCCACCTGCTTTACGGCATTTCAATGTTAAAGCATTACCGCAAGGTCGGCCGAAAAAAGCCCTATTTGATTTTTGCATTGACCGATGAAACGTATAGCCTTGTCTGTTCGGGCGAAGTGCCGAACGGTGTGGAAAAGGGCGCCTATTATTTGTGGATCTCTCTGCTTAATCAGTGCTATTGGATCATCGGCAGTGCATTAGGCGGTTTGTTCGGACAATTTGTGCATATCAACACGACAGGGGTCGAATTTTCTATGACGGCACTGTTCGTTGTGGTGCTGACCGATAATCTGCTGAAAAAGGAAAGCCGTCTGCCGACGCTGATCGGACTTGGTGTGGCATTCGTTTGTCTGTTGGTGTTCGGCGCGGGTAATTTCCTTATTCCGTCGATGATTGGTATCACCCTGCTGCTTTTGATTCTGCGTCCGTGCCTTGAAAAACGGGGGTGCGCCGAATGAATACGACACACACCCTTTGGCTGATTCTTATAATGGCTCTGGTCACGGCGGCAATTCGTTTTCTGCCGTTTCTCGTGTTCCGCAACGCTGAAAAAACACCCAAAGCATTGGAATATCTCGGCTCGGTACTGCCGGGTGCCGTGATGGGACTCTTGGTGGTTTATTGCTTCAAGAGTACAACTGTTTTGCATTGGCCGTTCGCCTTGCCGGAACTGATTGCCACGGCGGCGGTGGTCGGCAGTTATTTGTGGAAGCGCAACACCCTGCTTTCCATCGGTTTAGGTACGGTGCTGTATATGGTTTTGGTGCAGGTTGCTTTTGCTTGAAAAAATCCCGTTGAAAGAAATTCTTTCAACGGGATTTTTGTTTATAAAATATTATTTTTTCGACAGCAAAGCTACCAAACGCTCGGCGGCAATCTTTGTATCCTCGGGCGAACCAAAGGTCGAAAAACGGAAGTAACCCTTGCCGCATTCGCCGAAGCCTTCACCCGGCGTGCCGACGACCTGAATTTCCTTTAACAGATAGTCGAAGAAATCCCAACCGGTCATACCGTCGGGGCATTTCATCCAAACGTACGGCGCATTTTTGCCGCCCGTGTACCAAATGCCCAGTTCGTCCAATGCCGCCATAATGACCTTGGCGTTGCGCTTGTAAACGGCGATGTTTTCGTGGATCTGCTTTTGACCCTCCGGCGTAAAGACGGCGGCACCGCCCTTTTGCAGGATGTAGGAAATACCGTTGGTCTTGGTGGTGCGGTTGCGCACCCACATTTGGTTCAGGTTCATTCCTGCGGCGGTCAAGGTTTTCGGCACAACGGTGTAACCTAAACGGGTACCGGTAAAGCCGGCCGTTTTGGAAAGCGAGCAAATCTCAATGGCGCAGGGCCTTGCACCCTCAATTTCAAAAATGCTGTGCGGCAGGTTTTCTTCTTCAATAAAGGCTTCGTAAGCGGCGTCAAATAAAATGACGGCGCCTTTTTTATTGGCAAAATCGACCCATTTTTTCAACTGCTCCTTGCTGTAAACAGCACCCGTCGGGTTGTTGGGCGAGCAGATGTAAAGAATATCGGCCGAAATATCATCGTTCGGCTCGGGCAAAAAGCCGTTTTCCTTGCCGGAAGCAAGATGTAAAATCTCCCGTCCGACCATAACGTTGGCATCAACGTATGCCGGATAGGCCGGCTCGATCACCATGGCGGTGTTGCTCTTGTCAAACAGATCCAAAATATCGCCCAGCTCGTCACTGGCGCCACTTGAAACAAAGATTTCATCGGCTTCCAGTGCCACGCCGCGGTCAGCATAGTAATGCTGAATGGCCTCGCGCAGG
>JAKSQF010000075.1 GCA_024404235.1 Clostridia bacterium
GCCGAATACAAAATATCGCATTTCCTACGATTTGAAAATCGAAAATCAGGCGCAGTGTTATCTGTTCTGCTATGAGTTCAATGCCGCAGGCAGTGCGTCGGGTGGCTTGGTGTCCTCCACCGGCCGTTGGTCGACAAACGGCAAGTGGGAAACCGTTTCGTATGATTTCACCACTGCTTCCACGACAAGGACGGTTCGTTTGGATCTGCTTCACAACGGCGTGGCGGGAACGTCTTATTGGGATCATCTTTGCCTTGTCAAGGACGGCGTGACCGAAAACACACCGAAGTTGACCGATAATGCGGACGGCACGTTGACGCTGCAGGCCGGAAAGCTTTATTCCAAAACCGCTTTAAGCGAAGCGAACGTTTCGTATATTCTGCGTTGGCCGGCCGATATTTCGGCGCAGGAATCAACCGTTTCCGTTTGGGATGCGGCCAATACAAAAACGCTTAAAACCGCCGGTGCGGCGGCGGGCAAGGTTTGTGTTCCGTCGGCCGAAAAACAGTACTTTACGATAGTGTTTGAAGCGCCTGACCGTATGCTGATCGGCCCGCTTTCCATGACCGTAAACTACGGCGATTTCGATGAAAGCGGCACGACCGATGCGACGGATGTCATCGCACAAAAAACGGCGTTGTTGGCGCAAAACTGTACCGATTTCAACGATCTTACCGGAGACACACAAATTGATGTGCGCGATTTGGTGCGCATCAAAAAGTATGCCGCGCAATAAAATAGGCGGCAGGAGTAAATAAAGAAGAGCGACTGCGTGTCGGACTTGCCGATGCACAGCCGCTCTTTCTTTGATGTTTCACTTGCGGGGGGAATCGGTAAAATTTCATCTTTCCTCTTGAATTTGTAAAGCGACCGTGATATACTTTAATGGTAAAATTCGGTTATTTCTATTCACAACCTGATTTTACGCATATCTCATATTCAGTAAGGAAGGAGAAGATGAATGGGCTTTTTAAATAACTTTATCAAAAATGCAATTAGCGAAGGAATCGGTAAGGGTATCAGCAGTGCCGTAGGAAAGGCTACCGAGTCGATCGTCACGCCGAAGGCGGAAAACCTTGCCAATAAAACGGCAGAGCAGTTAGACACCGTTGCAGATGCAATTGAAAAGAATCAAGCAGATTTAGAAGCCGCTGTCGAACAGACAGAGGAAGATCATTCGGTCGAAGGCTTTAACGACGATTTTGATCTGTTTCCGAAATGGGATTATACGGTTATCGAGGATCTTTACAAAAACAGTGAAGACGAATACGATTCGATCATTCTGACAGCTTCACTTTCCGATGACCTCATCGAAAAGTATCAGTCAAAGCTTAAGGCAAACGGCTTTTCGGGTGATTGGCAGTTGATGAGCAAGGAAATGGGCGGTAAAAAATATACCGTCGACTTTACCTTTGTGTCGGATTCGCAAATTCAGTATATAATTACAAAATAATAATTTTTTAGGAGTTGGATAAGTTTATGAAAAAAGTAACAGTTTTTTTGATGGTAGCAGTTTTGGCTCTGGCAATCGTCGGTTGTGGAAAAAAGGAAAGCAACGCAAAATCTCAGGATAACAACAGCAATGCTCCTCAAACAACACAAAGTGAACAGAACGGACAATCAGAAAACAATGATCAGAAGCCCCAAAATGAACCGGCGGATACAAATGCCGTCAATCCCGTAGAATTGGTTTTCCATCCGGCAACCTCGACCGCTACCGGTGCGTATGCAACCATTAAGGTTTCGGCAGATATTAAGTTTGACGATGAATCGGCATGGCTCGGACTTTGCCCCGCCGGAAAGGACTACGTAACCGAACTGGAAGCCGATGACGTTGATGTGATTTGGTACAATGCCGATGCTACGGAAAACGAAACCGACCCCCATGTTTTTTCCTGTGATTTTACCGATGTTGCTGACGGTACCTACGCGCTGGTCGTCGCAACTTCTGACGATGAAAACGTCGGATACATTGTTATTCAGCTTGAAATGACCAAGCAGGGTGATACGCTTACCTTCAATTATGATAATGCAAAAATCAAAGAGCGCCCCGAAAAGAAATAAAGTAATCGACAACTGATATCAATCGGCGGAGGGATTTCGTTTTGAGATCCCTTCGCTTTTTTATGCCAAAGGATAATGAAAAAGCTCGACCCGAATTGGGTGTCGAGCCTCCCGAAAGTAATGATGTTCATTAGTGACTATGCCATCGGGGTAATGACTATAAATAAAGAAGAGACTCCACCCGAATTGGGCGCCAAGCCTCTCGAAAGTAATGATGTTCATTTGTGACTATGCCATCGGGGTAATGACTATAAATAAAGAAGAGGCTCCACCCGAATTGGGTGTCGAGCCTCTCGAAAGTAATGATGTTCATTTGTGACTATGCCATCGGGGTAATGACTATAAATAAAGAAGAGGCTCCACCCGAATTGGGTGTCGAGCCTCTCGACTGGTCGAGGTGACAGGTCTCGAACCTGCGGCCTGATGGTCCCAAACCACCCGCGCTACCAACTGCGCCACACCTCGAAAAAATGTAATTGTAACACTACAATAAGCACATTAAATTATATCCTCCTAAAGCGGTTTTGTCAACCCAAAGCGCACAAAAATCGGGCAAACTTGCAAAAATGAGACTTTTATGGTACAATATATTCACTTCGTACAGAAAGGATGCTTCGAATGAAACAATGCCCCACCTGTCAAGCAAGTAATAAGGACGACGCTGTGTTCTGTCTGGAATGCGGTACACAGCTTGATGAAAACGCTCCGAAAGAAAAGAAAAAATCCGGAAAAGGGAACACCGTTCTTTTGGTAATTGCCATTCTCTTTGCAGTAATTGCCGTTGCCGCTACGGGTTTGACCTACTACCTGCACGAAAAATTGCAGAAAAGGGCGGTTGAAACCTCCAGTATTGCCGCCGCCGTTTCCGAAGAGGTCGTCTCCAAGCAGGAGGATGCCGCACAGCAGGCCGAACAACAAGCCGCCGATCCGGCAACGCCCTACTTGAATAAAATCGAAACGGCGAAAAAGGCCGTTTTGGGCGAATGGCAAAAACGCCTGAAAGAAAGTAAAACCAAAAACAACGGCCACGTGCAAATCGTCAGCACCCGTGTCATCAAAATCAAAGCGAACGAAAACGATTATTTCAAAAATGTTGATTGCGTGGTCGAATTTGTACTGCGGGCCGATTATTACGGTACGGCACCCTATTATTTTGATATGAATATGTACGATAATGCGGTCTTTTATAAGGATGGCACCTGCAAGGCTGTTTCCGGCTTCTTCCGTACCTACCTTGCCCAAACGGCAAAGTTTGATTGCAACGACGTAATTGATGCTATCGTCGATTTCGGCGACCGCTTCAACGAGGAAATCCCGAAGCCTGCCGAAGACGAAACCGCACCCGCCGAAACGCAGGAAACGGAATCTTCCGCACAAACCGCCGGCGAATCATAATTAAAACTTAACTTTCTTAACAAAAATCGGCTATATCCGTCGGATATAGCCGATTTTTTACGTATCATAATTCCTCAAACAGCTTTACACCCTTTGTTTTCAACCAACCGTTGCACAGCCTTGCCGCACCGGCCATTGCAAAAACGCAAAGATAAAGGAACCACTCAATTTCTATTTGGTTGCGCAAAAGATAGAAAATACCACCGAACGCCAACGGGATGATCCAACCAACCACCCAAACGATCAGCGGATTCAAACTCTGCTTGATGGGGGTGGTTTCGCTCGTCCAGCTAAGGTTGGGCCGTAAAAGTCCGATCATCAACCCGAACGACGCGGTAAAGTCGGTAAACAGATAGATGATCAAAACGGTCAGAATGATCAGTGTGAACTCCAACTCGAATAATACACACAGCACAACGCCGAGAATGACAGCCGGCACGATGTTCAGCAAAATATGCAGATCTCGTTTGGCTTCTAAAACCTGTCGGGGGTGTACCGGCAGGGTGCGAATCAGCCACAGCGTTTTACCCTCTAACGAAACAGAGGGGGTGGAAATCGTATTCAGCGAAACGATACTGCAAACCGTAACAATGACGGCAAACGGCAGAAAATCGCGAACGACCGGCCAAGCGGTACACAGTACCGTCAGCAAATTCTTTATATCCTTGTGCTTGATAACGGCAATGACAGCGACGACGGGCATCAGCAAAACGCCGAATGCGGTGTTAAGCATATAGGTTGCACTGCTGCAAAAATGCTTGAATTCCCGACGCAGCAGGGCGGATTTTCCGGAATGTACTTTTTCTCGTCCGGCACGGTAAACGACCTTTTTGCCGCCCTGATTGGTCGTGACAATGCGGGAAAACGTGCATGAAAGGATATAGTAGCACAACACGAACAATACGAATGAGATCACGGTGAATATTATAAAGGCCAAAACGTCACCGTCAGCGGCGTGACCCAACTGATAAATGAAGTTGACCCATGTTTTTAAGGTTTCGCCGACCTTTTCCTGATGCGCTACCAAAGCGTTCAGCATATCGGTCATCTTAAAGCACAACATATAATAAGCGCCGAAAAATACCAGCGATATGATCACCGTAATAAAACTTTTGTTTTTCAGTTTGCCGGAAATCAGCGCAACGACCCAACCCAAAAGGCAGGTCAGTACCGTAACAAATACCGGAATGATGAAAAGCAGTAAAATGCCGAAAATCACCGACAGCGCACTCGGACTGCCGAAAATCCACGCATAAAGGCAGGCCGCAAGCCATACCATGCCGCTGTACAGCAGACTTAACGCATAAACCGGTATAAATCGGGAAAGCAACAGCGTCTTCGGCGGAATGGGTAAGGCCAACAAAAATTCATTGTCCTTTGCCTGATACAACGCCGCAAAGGTGTTGAACACACTGCCGAAGGTACCCATCAAAATTGCCACGATTGACATCAACGCATAGTACAGCCAAACAAACGGTGTTTTTACAAGTGCGTCGCCCAATATACTTGCCAAACCGAAGAAAATGCCGACCATCAGCACCATCAGTAACGCAAATAAAACAAAGAAGGAAACAATACGGCCCTTTTTGCGCGCATTGCCGGTTTTTTGGTTTACAAAGTAGCTTTTAAACAGTTCCATAAACTGTTTTTTTAACAATACCTTTACCATCTTATTCCTCCAATTCAAGGAATACCGATTCAAGCGATTCGTCGCCCTTGACCTCTTCCATCGTGCCGCATTTGATCAGTTGGCCGTTTTTGATAATGGCGACCTTGTCGCAAAGCTTTTCTGCAACCTCCAACACGTGGGTAGAGAAGAAGATGGCGCCGCCCTTGTCGCAGATCTCACGCATAATGCCCTTCAAAATGTGCGATGCTTTGGGGTCTAAGCCGACGAACGGCTCATCCATAATGATCAGCTTCGGGTCATGGATCAACGCCGAAATAATGGCTAATTTCTGCTTCATTCCGTGGGAATAGGCCGAAATGGGTTGTGCCAAATCGTCGGTCAACTCAAACAGATCGGCATAGGTTTTAATGCGGCTTTCACGGTCATCCTTTGAAATGCCGAAAATATCCGCCACGAAGTTCAGATAGTAGGTACCGCTCATGTATTCGTACAAATCGGGATTGTCTGGAATATAGGCGATTTTAGCCTTGCAGGAAAGCGGATCTTGGGTAATGGAAACACCGTCGATTTCAATTTCGCCGTTGTCGAATTTCAGAATGCCCACCACCGATTTCAGCGTAGTGGTCTTGCCGGCGCCGTTGTGACCGATAAACCCGTAAATCTCACCCGGCAGAATGTGGAGTGACAGATTATCAACCGCCTTGTAATCGCCGTATGTTTTGGTTAAATTTTTGATTTTAAGCATTTTTATCCTCCTTGATTTCTGCACCGTATTTCAAAATGAATGATAAGATAATAAACATAATTCCAAGACCGATGTCAACCTCGGTATCGGTACGGTGAACACCCTTCATAAAGTTTTCGAGTATGCTTTCGGTAATGCTTGTGACAATATCGACGGCAATCGGAACAACGGTGGCCGCAATGCCGAGGTGCAGCATCTTTTTTGCACCCTCAAAGGTAAAGGGGGTACCGGCATCTAACTGATGCTTAAAATAGCGAACACCGAACGTCGACGTAATAAATCCGCCGAGCGAAGCGATAAAGCCGGTAAGAATAGCGGCATAAATTGCGCCGACCGAAAGGTTGATATCTTCTTCAATTAAGCCGTGAATTTGAATATCACCAAAGCTTTTGATTTCAAAACTGCCGATGTGAACGGACCCTTTGCCGAAGCAGGCAAAACAGATGCCGCCGACAAGACAGCCGATCATACCGATGATGCAGCAAATATAAACGATTTTGGAAAGAATTTTTCCGATTTTAGCCAGCGTTTGAATAACTTTTAGGGATGAACTCATAATATTTACTCCTTTTCTTTATTCGCCCTTTGCAGGGAACGGAAAGTTTTTCGGGCGATTTTTTGAATTTCCTTTCGGTGCGGGTGCTTCGGCGGCAAATTGTGCAACGCCGCTTTTTAACAGCATCAGCGAGCCTGCAAAGGTTTCGCCTAACAGCGATAAAACCTCGTCCTCCGTAAAACTGCAGACCTGATTGGCACAAAGGGTACAGATGCTGATCGCGTGAAGCAAAAGGTGAGAGAATAAACGCTCGGCATCCTTTTTCGTAACACCGTAATTCTGTTGAATGTCTGCAAGATCAGATTCAAAGTGGACGGTTTTCGTCTGCACCAATTCCCGAAAGGAAAGTCCGTTTTCTTTCTGCATAAACAATATCCGAAACAGGTTCGGCTCTTCCTTAGCAAAGCGGATCATCTGAAAACCGCGCATTTTAAAGGCAAGGTCGTAATCGTCGGCAACGTGAAGATACTGTAAAAACAACTGCTCGGCTTTTTCCCGCACGGCGTTTTGCAGGTCCTCCATCCCGCTGAAAAAAGTGAAAATCGGTCGGGAGGAACACCCTAATTTTTGCCCGACTTCACGGGCCTTGACGGCTTCAATGCCGTTTTCTCGGGCCAACTGAAAAGCGGCGTCCAAGATTTCTTCTTGGTTGAATTTCGGTTTTGGCGGCACGGCAATTCTCCTTTCGCAACATTCGTTATGCAACATCTGTTGCATATTATAACGCCGAAATGCCTTTTTGTCAAGTGGCAGGATAAAAATCTACTTTCGGTAGATTGATTATTCGGCGAAATCTGTTAAACTGTAAGGGAGGAGTTGAAGAAAATGAATACCTACGTTACAGGAAAAATCATCAAACGCCTGCGTGAAGAAAAAGGAATGACGCAGGTCACTTTGGCCGATCGACTTGGCGTCAGCGATAAGGCGGTTTCCAAATGGGAAACGGGAAAAGGCTATCCCGATATCACACTGGTGGAAACGATTGCCGCCACCCTCGGCGTTTCGGCAGTCGAACTGCTTTCGGGCGATTCGGTGACGAATCAGAATCGCAGTTTTAATATGAAACGGTGCGTTTTTTACGTCTGCCCGATTTGCGGTAACGTGATTTTTTCCACAGGAGAAGCGGTCGTTTGCTGTCACGGCATCAATCTGCCGAAAACGGAAGCCGAGCCGACCGATGCGGCACACGGGTTGAATGTGGAAACGGTCGAAGATGAGTTCTACGTCACCCTTTCACACGAAATGACAAAGCGGCACTATATTTCGTTCATTGCCGCTGTTCGCGATAATGGGGTAGAAGTGGTAAAGCTTTATCCCGAAGGCGCTGCCGAAGCCCGTTTTAAGCGCAGCCGAACGGTTGCACTGTATGCATACTGTAACCGCCACGGCCTTTTCTTGCTGAAACTCTGCTATTGAAAAAGGAGCCGCACTGAGTCATTCTTGGATACAATAAGTGCATTTTGGCATAATAGTAGCGAATAAAGAGTTGTATACGACAGAATAACGGAGGTACTATGAGAATCGCTTTTTTTGATACCAAAGAATATGACCGCACTGCATTTGCAGCCTATGACGGTCAGCACGATTTGAAGTTCAAATTTTATGAAACCAAGCTGTGCGAGGATACGGTCGATCTGGCAAGGGGT
>JAKSQF010000076.1 GCA_024404235.1 Clostridia bacterium
AGATATTGCGGCCACCCTTGCAAAGCCGCATCGGGCAGGGTGGGGGAGCCGTTTTGAAATAAGGCCTGCAAATCGTCCCGATCAAGCCCGTATCGGGCTACCTGCTTTGTAAAGGCATAAAGTAATTTTTGCCGATTTCCTGCGGTGGGGCGCCGTTCAAAAAAAGATATGGCCTGCACCCCGGGCAGACGCAATTTTTGTCCTTCAATTTCCATTTCAAGTCCGCCGACTCGGTCGATCAAGTCAATCAATAACTCGCGATCTAACACGCAAACGTAACGGTTGGCTGATAAGCTTTCACCGTTTTCCACATTGAAAACGGTCAGCGTATTTTCGGCAAAATCAAGCGAAAACGTCACCGCTTTACCGCTTGGCATCCGACAGATAACAGCGGCATTTTCGGGCGGCAATTCGTAAAGGATTTCGTGCTGTGCGGTGTCGGTGGTAATCATTTTTGCCGGCGGTACAAAGCGCAGGTACAGAAATGCCATACCGCCGAAAACGGTAAGACAAAGCATCAACACAACCGCTGTCTGTAAAAAGCGCTTCAACCGACTCATAACGTTCCCTCCGTTTTCGGGTTTCTTTTAGTGTTCCCGAAACGGAAGCGTTATGCCGCAAAATGGGATTTATTCTTTGCAAAAGGCGGATATTTTTTCAAAAACCTCTTCTCGGCAGGTGTCGTTGTGGATTTCGTGCCGACAGTTTTCGTATAATTTCAATTCTGCTGAACGCACACCCTGTGCCTTCAGGCGGTCGTAAACGGCGGTAACGCCCTTGCCGTAGTTGCCTACGGGATCCATGTCTCCCGCAATCAACAGCACGGGCAAATCACACGGAAAGTTCTTAAACCACGCCGATTTGTTGGCGAAATAATTTAGCGAAATCAGATCGTGCATAGCCGAAACCGTAAAATGAAAGGTGCAAAAACGGTCTTTTTCGTAGGCGGCAATTACGTTACTGTCTTTGGTCAGCCAATCGTGTGGGGTATTGCCCTCAAACCGCTTGTTGTAACTGCCAAACGCCATTTTTTCAATCAACGGTGAAACGTGCTTTTCGCCGCAAAACAGCCGAATAATTTTGCATAGCATCAACCCTGCCGACGAAGCAGGATTCGGTCCACCCGTGCCGCAGATGATCAGCTTGTCGGGTTTTGTTTCCATTTCTTCGACCGCTAAACGCACGATGAACGAGCCCATACTGTGTCCCATTAGAATCAGCGGCAGATCGGGGTATTCTTTGCGTACTGCATTCTCGAAGGCAGATACGTCCTGTACCAAAAGTCGCCAGCCGTCTTTGTGGGCAATAAACCCGAGTTCATCGTCATTGTCGGCCGTTTTTCCGTGCCCCAAATGATCGTAACCAAACGCCAGATAACCCTCATCGGCCAAATGAGAAAGTAATGCTTCGTACCGCCCGATATACTCGGTCATTCCGTGCACTAAATGAAATAATCCCTTGATTTCATCCGTCGGCTTGTAAACTACGCCCTTTAACTGATGAATGCCGTCGGAAGAGGGAACACAATACTCATTTACGCTATACATAAAAATCACTCCTTTTTATCGAGCCATCGGCCTCGGCGGGAACGCCATTGTCGAACGCACGGCACGGCGCCATCCGTCAAGCAGGTTTTCCCGCTTGTCTTGGTCGAAAGTCGGCGTATAGGTGACGGCCGCCGCCTCTAAACGCTCTAAAGCATCGGTGTCGGCCCAAAGTCCTGCGGTAAGTCCGGCTAAAAATGCCGCACCCAAAGCGGTGGCTTCGGCATTGTCGGGTTTTACGACCGCAAGGTTTGAAATATCGGCCTGAAACTGCATTAAAAAGGCATTGTTAGCCGCGCCGCCGTCGGCCTTTACGGCAAAAACGTCGGCATTTGAATCGGCACGCATTGCCCTTATTAAGTCGTCGGTTTGGTAGGCAATCGACTCCAAAGCGGCACGGATGATGTGATTTCGGTTACTGCCGCGGGTCAGCCCGCAGATTGTTCCGCTGGCGTACATATCCCAATAGGGTGCACCCAACCCCGCAAAAGCAGGCACAATATAAACTCCGCCGTTGTCGGCAACCGCCGTGGCGCACGCCTCACTTTCGGCGGCTTTTGTGATAAACTGCAACTCGTCCCGCAACCATTGGATCACGGCTCCGCCAACGAAAACACTGCCCTCTAAAGCATACTGCGGCGGCTGTCCTTCGGTTGAGGCGGCCAACGTCGTAACAAGACCGTTCTGACTTTGAATCGGCTCGTCACCCGTGTTCATCAAAAGGAAACAGCCGGTGCCGTAGGTATTTTTGATTTGCCCTTTTTTGAAGCACCGCTGACCGAACAGCGCTGCCTGCTGGTCGCCCGCCATTCCGCAAACGGGAATGGTAGCCCCCATCAGCTGAACGTCACCGAAATAATGCCCGCTGGGGAAGACCTGCGGCAACATACACTCCGGAATATTTAGCTTTTCAAGCATTTTTGTATCCCAACAGCAACGGTGGATGTCAAAAAGCATCGTTCGGGCGGCATTGGTGTAGTCGGTGGCGTGGATTTTTCCGCCCGAAAGCTTCCACAAAAGCCAACAGTCAATGGTACCGAACAACAATTCACCCTTTTCGGCACGCTCCTGCGCCCCTTCAACGTGGTCTAAAATCCAACGGATCTTGGTGGCGCTGAAATAGGCGTCCGGCTTTAATCCGGTTACCTGTTTGATGTACGGCTCCATTCCGTCGGCGATCAACTGCTCGCAAAGCGGTGCGGTTCGGCGGCATTGCCACACAATGGCGTTATAAATCGGCTCGCCGGTCGTTTTGTCCCAAACAACGGTCGTTTCCCGCTGGTTGGTAATGCCGATGGCGGCGATCTGTGTCGGGTCAATACCGGCGGTGATGATGGCTTCACTTGCGGCGGTATACTGTGCGGAAAAGATTTCAACGGCATCGTGCTCTACGTATCCCGGCTGCGGAAAAATCTGCGTAAACTCGTGCTGTGCTACGGCGCGGGAATGCCCGAAGCGGTCGAAAATAATAGCTCTTGCGCTGGTCGTTCCTTCGTCTAATGTCAAAATGAAGCGTTCCTTTTCCATGTTATTTCCTCCAACAATCTGTTACCATCATTATACAAAAATCCGCAGAGGGTGTCAACGCATTTTTGCAAGGCAAAGTCGGTCGAAAAAAGTTGACGTTCGTCGTAAATTTTCGTTGAAAAATTTTTGAAAGTGTATTATAATATTATCGTATTTTGATTTTGAAAAGGGGAAGAAAATGGAACGGATCGGATTTGATAACGACAAATACCTTCAAATGCAATCAAAACACATTCGGGAGCGCATCTCTCAGTTCGGCGGCAAGCTTTATTTGGAGTTTGGCGGCAAGCTGTTTGACGACTATCATGCCTCCCGCGTTTTGCCCGGTTTTAAGCCGGACAGTAAACTGCAAATGCTGTTGCAGTTAAAGGACGATGCCGAAATCGTCATTGCCATCAATGCGGCGGATATTGAAAAGAATAAGGTGCGCGGTGACCTCGGTATTACTTATGATTTGGACGTACTGCGCCTGATCGACGCCTTCCGCAGTGTCGGTCTTTTTGTCGGCAGTGTGGTGCTGACCCGTTATACCGGTCAGGAAGCCGCCGTTAAATTCCAGCAAAAGTTGGAGGGTCTTGGCGTAAAGGTCTACCGCCATTATCCGATCGAAGGCTATCCGTATAACGTTGAAAAAATCGTCAGCGATGACGGTTACGGCAAAAACGAATATATCGAAACCACCCGCCGGCTGGTCATTGTTACTGCACCGGGTCCGGGCTCTGGTAAAATGGCAACCTGTCTTTCACAACTTTACCACGAGAATAAACGTGGCATCAAAGCTGGTTATGCCAAGTTTGAAACCTTCCCGATTTGGAATATCCCCTTAAAGCACGCCGTCAACCTCGCTTACGAAGCCGCCACGGCCGATTTGAACGACGTCAATATGATCGACCCCTTCCACTTGGAAGCCTACGGTGTTACGACCGTCAACTATAACCGTGACGTTGAAATTTTCCCGGTGTTGGACGCTACTTTCAAAAAGATTTACGGTTCTTCGCCCTATAAGTCCCCGACCGATATGGGCGTCAATATGGCGGGTAACTGCATTGTGGACGATGCCGTCGTTTCCGAAGCCTCTAAGCAGGAAATCATCCGCCGTTATTACACCGCTTTGTGCGAACAGCGTGAAAATATGACCTCGTCCGATACGGTCAATAAATTGGATCTTTTGATGAAGCAGGCCGATATCACGACCGATTTGCGTCCCGTTATTGCGGCGGCTGTCGGCAAGGCCGAGGAAAGTGAAGCTCCTGCGGCCGCTCTGCAGTTGGCAGACGGCAGTATCGTCACCGGCAAAACCTCCGGTTTGTTGGGTGCTACGGCGGCAATGCTCCTCAATGCTTTGAAAAAACTGGCGGGCATTGATAAGGAAACCGATTTGATTTCCCCCTCGGTCATCGAGCCGGTACAAAAACTGAAAACAGGTTCCCTCGGCAACCATAACCCCCGCCTGCATACCGATGAGGTGCTGATCGCTTTGGCTATCTGCGCCGCCACTTCCGAGGTTGCCGCCCGTGCCTTGGCACAGCTCGACAAACTGGCCGGCTGTGAAGCGCATTCGTCGGTCATTCTTTCTCAGGTCGATACAAAGACCCTTAAAAAACTTGGGATCAATCTCACCTGCGAACCGCGTTATCAGGCAAAGAAACTCTACCACGCAAAATAATACGGAAAATAGAGATAAAAAAAGACCGCAAGCCGAAAGGACTGCGGTCTTTTTGCGTTAATTATTCACCTAAAACCTTTAAGTAATCGGCGTAAGCTTTTTCCCAAGCCTCGCTGTTCTGCGGCAGGTACTGTTTCAATTCGGTCGAATCCGAAACAGCCTTGCGGATGTCGGTCAAATCTTTCAGTTCGCCCAAAGCATAGCAAACAACGGCGATGTTGCCCATTACGGTGGCTTCGGTCGGTCCTGCCAACACTTCCACGTTGCAGGCATCGGCGGTCAACTGGCACAGCAACTTATCCTTAATGCCGCCGCCCAGCATATTGATGCGGTGGTATTCCTTGTCGCCTAAGCGATTTAAGGTGTTGAAGGTGTACTTGTATTTCATGGCCAAGCTCTGATAGATACAGCGCATGATCTCGCCGCGGTTCTGCGGTACGTACTGTCCGGTGCGTTCACAGAATTCGCAAACACGCTTGGGCAGATTGCCGGCCGTTTCAAAGGCGGGATCATCCACGTTGATAAAGCAACGGAACGGCTCGCTGGCAAGCGCCTCTTTTTCCAACTGGTCAAAGCCGACTTCAATGCCTTCACGGCGCCATTGACGGCGGGATTCCTGAATCAGCCACAGGCCGATGATGTTCTTTAAGAAACGGATGGTATCGTCAAAACCGCCCTCGTTGGTAAAGTTGGCGGCGGCAGCCTCGTCGGTCATAATGGGGGTGCGGGTCTCAATGCCGAACAAACTCCACGTGCCGCAGCTGATGTAAACGAAATCGTCCGAAAGGCTGGGCGTTGCGGCAACGGCCGAAGCGGTGTCGTGGGTGGCAACGGCAATGACCGGTACCTTATCACAACCCAATTCTTCGCAAATTTCATCCGAAAGATAGCCGTAAACACTACCGGGTTTTACGACCGGTGCAAAGATATTCTTCGGCAGACCCAATTTTTCAATCAACTCGAAATTCCAGTCTTTGGTGTTGGGGTCAAACAGATTGGTGGTCGAAACAATGCTGGCTTCGTCCTTGATTTCGCCGGTCAAAAGATAGGCGAACAGGTCGGGCATCAGCAACATTTTATCGGTCATGGCAAGCAGTTCCGGCTCGTTTTCCTTTAAGTACATCAACTGATAAAGGGTGTTGATACGGTTGGTTTGCGAACCGGTCACACGGTATAACTCGTCTTTCGGGATGATTTCAAATACCTTTTCAAGCATTCCTTCGGTACGGGTGTCACGGTAGTGAACGGGGTTGGTAATCAGGTCACCTTTCTTGTTCAAAAGGCCGAAGTCTACGCCCCAGGTATCAATACCGATGGCGTCAAAACCGCCTTGGTTGACGGCTTTCGTGATGCCGGTCTTGATTTCAAAGAACAGACGTAATACGTCCCAGTACATCGTTCCGTGTGCGATGACGGTATCGTTACTGAAACGGTGGATTTCCTCCATTTCAATTTTGCCGTCCTTTAAGACAGCCAACATGGCACGTCCGCTGGAAGCACCAAAGTCGAAAGATAAAATACGTTTCATAAAGAATCCTCCAAAGTTTATTTTTTGTCGGACTGTTAATCAGCCGAAAATCATTTTTAAGAAGCGTCCGCTGTCTTTGATCCAAGCGGCGGCAGGGGAAACGTTTGCCGGAACGGGGCCGTTGGTTTCTTCGTCTACCGTTGCAAGACCGTGCGCGCCGTAGGGATAAATATGTAGTTCAAACGGAACGTTGTGTTCTGAAAGCGCCTTCGTGTAAAGCAAACTGTTGGCTACCGGCACACAGTTGTCTTCTGCGGTGTGCCAAACAAAGGCGGGCGGGGTTTGATTGCTGACCAAACGGTCGCAGGAAAATTTGGTGATTTCCTCTTCTGTCCGCGTTCCTTTTCCGGTGAGGTTGTCAAACGAGCCTAAATGAGCAACGTTTGGGTCGGCCGTAATGACCGGATAGCACAAAACACTTGCGTTCGGGGCTTTGCTTTCGGGGAAAACCTCACGCACTTCGGGGCAGTTGTAGGCGTTGGAATAGTGTGCCGCCAAATGTCCGCCGGCCGAAAAACCGCTGATGGCAATTTTGTCGGTATCGCAGTTCCACACATCGGCATTCTTGTAAATTAACTCCATCGCCGCCGCCACTTCGCGGATTTGGGCGGGGAAGGTAACGGGTGCTACGGAATACCATAATACGAATGCATTATAGCCCATGGCCGCAAAACGGGACGCAATCGGCTCGGCGTCACGTTGGGAACACATGGGATAGCCGCCACCGGGGCAGATCAGCATACAGGGGCGCTTTTGATCCTGCCGATTCATTTCGGTCATATTGTACGGTAAAAAGGTTTCCAGTGTGGCGTTGCTTTCGCCGAGAACCGGAAAATACTCTCTCAATAAAAGTTTTTCTGTTTTCATCTATATCACCTTTTTCGGTTTTTATTTCAGTATATCACCGACCCCGAAAACTGTCAATAAAAAACGACCGAAACGGTAAAGTTTCGGTCGTAATTATCACAACTCCCGTTCGATCATCATCAAACGGTTGTATTTTGCGGTGCGCTCACCGCGGCAGGGGGCACCGGTTTTGATTTGTCCGGCATTGGTCGCCACGGCTAAATCGGCAATGGTTGTGTCCTCGGTCTCGCCCGAACGGTGGGAGATCACGGTGGCGTAGCCGGCTTTTTGTGCGGCGTGGATCAACTCCAGCGTTTCACTTAAGGTACCGATTTGATTCGGCTTGACTAAAACGGCGTTGGCCACGCCCTGTGAAACGCCCTTTTGCAGACGTGCCGTGTTGGTTACAAAAAGATCGTCACCCACCAACTGCAGGCGCTTTCCCAAACGGTCGGTCAACTGCTTCCAGCCGTCCCAATCCTCCTCGGCAAGACCGTCCTCCAACGAAATGATCGGGTATTTTTCGCATAATTCTTCGTAGTAATCGGTCAACTGTGCGGCTGTCAATTCTCGGTTGCGTTTCGGCTGAAGATAAGCGCCGTCGTGCATCCATTCGCTGGCGGCAACGTCCAGCGCCAACTTGATTTGATCGGTAGTATAACCCGCTTTTTCAATGGCCTGTACGATCAGTCCGAGGAAAGCATCGGGGCAAAACCGCCCGCGTCACCCACGCCGCCGGTGTGTCCCTTTTCTTTTAGAATCTTCCCCAGCGTGTGATAAATTTCACAGCATTGGCGTACGCCGTCCGAAAAACTTGCCACCGCTACGGGTACGATCATAAATTCCTGAATATCAATGTTGTTGGCGGCGTGCGCATCTCCGTTCAGGATATTCATCATCGGGCGGGGTGAAACG
>JAKSQF010000077.1 GCA_024404235.1 Clostridia bacterium
TGATTTATTTCGATAGGGTGATATAATAAACTTACCGATAAATAAGAATTCGACGATGAGTTGCATATATCTTTGCAATTTCAACAATGCAACCCAAAGTTTACATATAGAAACGGCGAATTGCTGGTATGTTTCTGCACGGTGTTCTATAATTTAAGCAACGCAGCGTTAGAAAACATAAGGAGAAATGATTATGACACTTGGCGAAAAGCTATCAAAATTAAGAAAAGAGTATAACTACACGCAGGAACAGCTTGCTGATATACTTGGCGTTTCCCGTCAGTCAATCAGTAAATGGGAATCTGACATTGCATATCCCGAAACTGACAAATTAGTAAAAATGGGAAAGCTCTTTGATTGTTCAATGGATTATCTTCTTAAAGAGGATATATCTGAAAAACAAGGTTTACAACCTACTGAGAAAGAAAGCCTTTGGGATAAACTGAAATTGCAGATTCACGAACGCAAGAGCGAAAAGATGATTTTTGGTATGCCTCTTTACCACATTGGAAGAAATGCACACGGCTTCTTCGCAATTGGATTAAAAGCTCGTGGAATATTTTCGTTTGGTCTGATGTCACGAGGTGTTTTCTCGTTCGGTCTGCTCTCTCTTGGAGTCGTTTCGATTGGCCTATTGTCACTTGGCTTGATTTCCGCAGGTGTATTCTCAGCCGGACTGCTTGCAGTCGGTTCGATTGCTATCGGATTATTTGCTGCCGGTGCAATCAGTATAGGACTGATATCTTTCGGAGCACTTTCGGTTGGGTGCTTCTCAACAGGTGCGCTTGCTTTCGGTAAATATGCCGCCGTTGGCGACCACGCTATGATTGCAATCGGTCAAACCGTGGCAGACGGAAGCGTTTTCAGCCACATCGGAGATCTGACAACGGCAGATATACCGAAGGTTGTAGAATGGCTTGACGGCAACGTTCCGTCTTGGCTCGGTTGGGCAAAAGAGATTTTCAAATTTTATATTCAATAAATTCCAATTTGGCGAACAGCTCTGCTACAATACTTTTGGTCGTTCTTACCCCATCTTATACACCGTTTAGTCGCTCTTTTTTCAATGAAGCGCACCTGCGGTGCATGAAAAATGAAGCAGGGCTTCGCTCGGTGAAGTCCCATGAAGCGTGTCTTCGGCACACGGAAAAGAAACGGCGCGCTTCGCTTCATACGAGCGCAAGCGAGTGCTTCATGGCGGCTTTGCCGCCGCTTCATGTTTGCGTAAGCAAACGCTTCATTAAAAAATGTGTTATTTCGTATGCTTAAAACTGCGAATTGTGCTATTCCGCAGTTTAATCACAAAGAAAAAAAGTCGACATTTCGAGAAATCGAATAGGTCAGCTTTACTTTTTTGTTAGAATATGTTATAATTACATAAGAAAACGCTGGTATCTGTATTTTTCAGTTTGGTAGCGATTATGTGAGGTGATTGAATGGCTTTCGAGACAAATCCGTATTTAGAACAAATAGAAAAGAAACACCCGAAAACATTTTTCGTAATTCGGTTAATCGTTTCCGTACTTACTTTAACTATTGGCGTATATATGCTATCTTACGGCACTGACGATAAAGTAGTTCCGATTTTGATGAGCGTTTTGGGTGCTTTGGGGGCTATTCTCACAGTTATTATGGAGATATATAGAAAGAGACAATCTTGATTTTTGGATAGATTAAATGTTTTCTATTACGAATGGTTTATAGCTGAATGTCGTTATTCGTAGTTGTGCTATTTCGTAGCATAATCACATAAGCAAGGCTTGACCCAATTTGGGTCGAGCTTTGCTTTTTATAATATGATATGTTATAATAAAGTTGCAATTTGGTAACGGTCAAAAGCAATTTGTGATACATTTCAAACAGTTATCTTGAAGAAAAGGTTTGTGTTATAATGGCAAAAACTTCAGAAGACAAGAAATATGAAACCATCGGTCGGGCGGTTTTGCGCATCAGCTACCTACTGTATGCCTTGAAAATAATAGCAATCGTTTCGGTTATTGCATTGGCGGTGCTGTTCTTTTTGCAAAAGCCGCTGTGGTGGGCGCCCGTGATCGGTGTTGCGGTTTTTCTCATTTACCGCTTTTTCCGGGTGACGCTGTTTTCGGCACTCATCCGCTTTGGTCGGGCGTCAAATGGTGAACAAGATGAAGGAGATACGTAATGAGCCGAGAAAAGTTTTTGGAATCTATTTTTGCACAGTTTGATAAATCCGCAAACGATTTCTGCAACGAAACGAACGGACTTCTTTGTGAAATTTCCTCCGATTATAAGGGCGAAGAAAAAGCCGCTAATTTGCGCAGCATGGTGGCGGAAATTTACTATAACACCTATGTTTTAATGTTTCGGTACACCGCCCACGGTGCGTTGGGAACGCTTCACCACATCGTGGATTGCTGTATTCGTTTTGATAAAACCGAAGAAGCCCTGCCGATTCCGTTGCCTTTTGTAACGGATTTTTGCGATGAAAACATTGTAACACCGCTTTGCATTCCGTTTATTTCCAATGCGGCGGGAATGGCGCAGGCCATCGGTTGTATCGGCAATGCGGTCAAGCAGTTGACGGAAAAAATCACCGCCATTTCTTTAGATGACGACCGAAAACAGGCGATGTGCAATTATTTTTTGCAAGAATATAAAACTGTTTTGAAAGAAAAAACGGACGATTTCGTGGTCACGCCTTTTTTCTATCACTTTATTACAATGCGCTTTGCTTCCCAAGCGTATATCTTGGCCATAAAAGGCAAAACGGAAAAGGCCGTTAAGGCTTTGGAAAAGTGCAAAGAAAAGTTTCGGTACGAGGAGCGAATGCTTCGATTGTGGAAATCCGGCACACCGACGGATGCCTCCGAAATCCCCGCTGTTGCCGTTAATATGGAATGGATCAAGGACAGCGGTGTGCAAAGGGAAAGCATAAAGGAATTATTGCCGATCTTTTTATCTTGGTTTGTACTGGCAATTCCGATCGGCGCCGTTTTAGTGGGACTGTACTTTTTGCTGACGGCGGTACAAAAGGTCGACACGGTTTATTTAACGGGTGTCAGGTACAACTGGCCGTATTGTATGATCGCCGCTTTTGTGACAGCCATTGCCGTCAGCTATTTTACCCGATTTCGGTTTGCTAAGCTGTTTATCAAAAAGGATTACGAACAGCTCAAGGAAAAGGACTACGTATTCAACGGCGGCGGTGCCGACCGCTTTATGAAAGGCTTTTTGGCCGTGGTCGCCGTCGGTGCTGTGGCGGTTACGTTTTTCACGGCAACGTGGAATTTGAATTTCAAAAAGAACGGCTTTATCGACAATCGCAAGTTCCTTTCCATTACCGGCCCGTATTATTCTTATGAAAAAATCGACCACGTGGAATACGTGCCGAACCGAAAAAACGGCCTCGGCGATACGCTGAAATTTCCGTCCTATGCGCTGGTGATGAAAAACGGCGAAAAAATCGATTTGTACGAGTATGATGAAATTGAAAGCTATGAACCGGTGCTGATCAATTATCTGCAAAAGCAGGGCATAAAAATTGAAAAATAAACGTGCCGGTCGGTTGACTATCACTTTATTTTTGATATAATATTCTGCAAGGGGGATTTTATACTATGCTATACGGTAAAATTACAAAAATCGATTATACGCCCGGTCGTTCCGGCGGAATAATAGAATATATCTTCAAGGACGAAGTGCGTAACGTTTCGTTTGTTGAACGCAGTTGTGCGGAAGGAGTCAAGGTTGAGGACTTTGCGGCAGGTGATGACGTTCAGTTTTCGGTCAGCGTTACGCCCGCTAAAATCTACGTCAATAATTTAGCACCCAAAAAGGACAGAATTCTGCCGAACGAGGTCTATGACCTAAAGGAATGGGCGTTTATTGATTACCATAAGTATAAACGCTTGACCGAAATCGCTTTGGAAGAAAAGTGGTATTTTGGCGAGCAGCCCTATTATTACAAGGATGAAGAGAAACTGTGCGAAAAGTACCCCATTCTTGAAAACTACTTGAATTACACGTATAAGCGGCTTTGCGTCGAAGGGAAAATCATCATTTCGGACACCGATGAAAAATACGCCGCCTTTAATACCGGCCTTGTGGATAAGCGCTATTTGGATATTTTTGCGCTGTTTGTCCGAAACGATGATCAGGGCGAGAGCCAGCCGTGGGAATTGCTTGACTTTGTGATCAAGGGCGAAGACAAGGGCAAACTGCTGACCGAAAACTTCAACGTTATGCCGGCAAGAGCCGTCTATTTTTCCGATATTTCGGAGGTCGTTTTGGATAGCTCGGCCCTCAAAGAAAACGAAAACAAAATCGATATCGATTACGAGCATATCATCGTTGAAAATATCAGCCGTTTTCCGGTGGAGTATATCGTCAAAAATCTGCCGAGAAGCGTCACTTTCCAAACCGTTTCCATCGACAATTTGGATCGCAAATTATCCGACGAAGAGGAAAAAGCGTTCTACGATGAATTAAGCGCGCTGATCAGTAAGGATAAATATATCATCTACGGTATGCTCGGCTCCTTTAAGTTTGCGGTTGAAATGGCGGCAAGAAGAACGCTGTGGAACTATAAAACCGCTGTGCCGATGTATTATCCAGCAGGCCGCAGTATGTCAATTCTGTTGCCGATCTGCCTGACCGAGGGCGGCAATGCGGATATCGCCCTTGTTTTGGAAAAAACAAAATCATCCCGCTATCAGGGTCAAACAATTCTGACCCTTGAAATGGCTTATCTCAACAGCCGCCTGATTACCCGACCGGATAGCGACTGGCTGGTAACCGGCAACTAAAAACGGGCTTTACCCGATGATAAATATGCAAAACCGACCACAGAGAACCGTGAATGATAAGAACACTCAGGAGGGATCGAATGAAAGTCTTAAATAAAGACAGAGCGACGACTCTTTGGATCATTATGGGTCTTGCTATTTTGATTTCCTATTTTGTGTTTTGCTTTGTGATTGGCGGCAGTGCCCTAAACGGATACGTCAAAGACGGTCGATATTTTGTGACCGAGCACGAAAACGTAACCGAGGTATCAAAAGAAATATGGATTGCCAGTAAAATTTCGGGGGTACTGTTTTACGTGTTTATTCCGCTGACCCCACTTGGCGCATTCGCCGTTTACGATATTTTTGAAAAAATCGAACATCGAAAAGCAGAGCATTAAAATCGTAAAACAAAGAGGGGATACCTGTGAAGATTTATCATAATGAAGAGTCCGGTATCGAAATTCGTGAGCGAATGCCGCTTTATATTCTTGCTTCTGTTTTGACCGCTTGTTTTGCGGTGTTCGGGATCGTGATGCTGGGCGTGACGATTGCCGACGGCTTTCACGAAGTGGGCGATATAATCGGCATGGTTTTCTTGACCGTTTGGACGGCGATCGCTTCGACAATAGGCGTATTTGCATTCAATCAGTGCAGTCAAAAAATCTTTTTGAACGACGACGGCATTCGGGTCGTTTCGCCCTTGAAAAAGAAATTCTTACTGTGGAATCAGGTGGCGGATTGGGGCTATACGGACGAGGGAAATAATCGCGAAGGCGATAAATTCTATCAGTTGTTTTTCGCCGAAAAGGAATTAAAAGTAACCAAGAATAAAAAGCGAAAAAAGAAACTTCATTCGGCAAGTGTCAAATTGATTTTTGGCGAAAACGATAAAGCATTAGTTTGTCGGGAAATCATCCCGTTTTGTGAAAAACGAATCACGACAAGCGCTTTTATGCCGAAAGAAGGCGGCGAAACATTGATAGAAACCGTCTTATCCGAAAAAACTAAATTAGATAAGGCTCTTTCGATTGCGGAAAAAGTGTGGTTGGTAGTTTTTGTCGGCTATTTTATTGCAAATCATTTTGCGGGTGGCGGTGCGTTCAACGGAAAAGTCGACGGAAATCACTACTTTGTAGGAGATCACGGCGACTATACCGAGGTTTCAAGTACGCTGTGGACTGTGCTGGGTTGTTGGGAACTATTGCTTATTTTAATGGCAATCGGCATAGTTGCTTTAATTGCCGGGTTGAGCATATATGCGGCAATTTCGGGACAAAAAAAACGCCGCTTGGATAAAAAAACAGCACCCAAAAAAACATTGCGTGCGGAAATAAGAAAACGTTTACAAACTTTTTCTCACGAGAAAATTATTGCGGCAAGTGAAAGCATTACAAAACAGGTAATTGCTTTACCGGAATTTGAAAGCGCACAAACGGTTTTTGTTTACGTTTCCACCCCGACCGAGCCACAAACTTTTTCGATCATCGAGGAAGCTTGGCGGCAGGGGAAGACGGTCTGTGTGCCGAAATGCCGCCCGCAAAATCAAATGGATGCGGTGCCGATTACTTCTTTTGAACAGTTAAAATTCACCGCAATGGGTTTGGCTGAACCGCTTGATTTGACCGAAGTTGCGTTGTCCGAAAACATTGATTTTGCCGTTATTCCGTGTATGGCGGCCGATAGAAGCGGCAACCGCCTCGGCCATGGTGCCGGATATTACGATCGCTTTTTGGCGAATACGAAAATGATGAAAGCCTGCCTTTGCTTTGAAGAACTGCTTTGCGAAAAAGTCCCGACCGATGCATACGATATCCCGATGGATTTTGTTATCACCGAAAGCAGGATTTATAAGAAATAAAACAGTTTATTGAAGAAGTCACACCCGCCGCAGCGTTATCCTTCGGCGGGTATTTTGCTATCGATAACGCTATTTGACAGTATATTTTTCATTTACTGCAACATATCCATTGCAAACTTACACAACATATAAAAAAACAGTTGCAATGAAGCATTGCAAAATAGTAAGTTTTATGTTAAAATGTTTATTATTGCATAAAGGGAGGCGTAACCGTTGAGCCGAAAAAAGACCATTCTATCGCTTTTTCTTACCATGCTGAAAATCGGCGCCTTTACCTTTGGCGGCGGTTATGCGATGATTTCCCTTTTGCAGAATGAATTTGTCAGCCGAAAAAAGTGGCTGAAAGAGGATGAATTTTTGGACGTTGTCGCCATTGCCGAATCGACCCCCGGGCCGATTGCCATCAACTCCTCGACCTACATCGGGTACCGTATGGCAGGTTTTTGGGGATCGTTTTTTGCGACACTGGCGGTGTGCATCCCCTCCTTCACCATTATTTTTACCATTTCGCTTTTCTTTGACCGCTTTTTGAAATTCACCTTCGTCGGCAATGCTTTCAAAGGTATTCAGGCATGCGTGGTTTATCTCATCCTTTCAGCCGGCATTAAGATGTTCAAGAGTTTGAAAAAAGATCTGCTGGGTTTGGTTATTTTAGGAGTAACCGTTCTTTGCATGGTGCTGTTCAGCATTTTCTCCGTTCGCTTTTCAGCCGTTTTCTATATCTTGATTAGTGGTGTGATCGGTCTATTCGCCTATCTTGTTCGCAAAGCGAAGAAGGAGGACCAGCCGTGATTTATTTGGAACTTTTCCTCACCTTTTTTGAAATCGGTGCCGTTTCGTTCGGCGGCGGGTACGGTATGCTTTCGCTTATACGGGAGTTGACCATTGCCAAGGGTTGGCTGACCGAAGGGCAGTTGCTAAACTTTGTAGCGGTTTCGGAATCGACACCGGGGCCGATCGCCATCAATATGGCGACCTTTATCGGCTCGTCCCAAGGCGGCGTTTTCGGTTCGTTTTGTGCAACGCTCGGCGTCGTTTTACCGTCGTTTATCATTATTCTCATCGTTGCGGCGCTGATGCTTTTCCTGTTGTGGCGCGCGGCGGTGCGGGGTATACTCTCTGGCCCCCCTCCTTGTTCTGCGGAT
>JAKSQF010000078.1 GCA_024404235.1 Clostridia bacterium
TTTCGGCAATTGTCGAACTGAACGTTGTACCGAAAGCGGGCCTCGGTTTTGAAGAAGTTGCCGCAAAGGTGGCGGCTTATCACGAGGTCGAATCGGTCTATCTGATGTCGGGCGTATATGATTTGAACGTTGTGGTCAAGGGCAAAACCCTGCAGGACGTGGCGCGTTTTGTCGCCCGTGAGCTTTCCACCATTGATTCGGTCACCTCTACCACGACCCATTTCGTAATGCGCCGTTATAAAGAAATGGACGTTCAGCTGTACGATCCCGAGCAGGACGACAGGGGGCAGTTGGCATTATGATAGATTACGAAAAGCTGCTGAATCCGACCGTTTGCAATATCAAGCCGTCCGGAATCCGAAAGTTTTTCGATATCGCCGCAACGATGGAGGACGTTATCTCCTTAAGCGTGGGCGAGCCGGACTTCCCGACGCCGTGGCAGATCCGCCGTTCGGGTATTGATGCGTTGGAACGCGGCCGCACGAAGTATACCTCCAACCACGGTCTTTTGGAACTTCGTCGGGAAATTGCGCGGTATCAGAAAAGAAAATACGATCTTGATTACGACTCCGAAAAGGAAATTTTGCTGACCGTCGGCGGAAGTGAAGCCATTGACGGAATGATCCGTGCCGTGGTTTCCCCTGGTGACGAGGTCATTATCCCGCAACCAAGCTACGTTTGTTACGAGCCGATCACCTGCTTGGCGGGTGGTGTGCCGGTAATTTTGGAAACCTGTGCCGAGAATGATTTCAAGGTCACACCAAAGGCACTGAAGGAATTGATCACCCCACGCACGAAATTGCTGATTTTGCCTTATCCTTGTAATCCGACCGGCGCGATTATGGAACGTGCCGACTTAGAAGCGATTGCCGAGGTGCTGAAAGATACCGATATTCTCGTGCTTTCGGACGAAATCTATGCCGAACTGACCTTTGACGGCAAACACGTTTCGCCGGCTTCGGTCGACGGTATGTGGGAACGCACCGTTGTTGTAAACGGCTTTTCCAAGGCGTTTTCTATGACCGGCTGGCGTTTGGGATTTGCCTGCGGACCGGCTCCGCTGATGAAGCAAATCACAAAAATCCATCAGTTTGCCATTATGTGCGCACCGACCACCTCGCAGTATGCCGCCGTGGAAGCTTTGCGTCATTGCGATGACGAGGTCGAAGCAATGGTTGAGGAATACAACCGCCGTCGCCGCCTGATGGTAAACGGCTTTAATAAACTGGGGCTTACCTGTCGGGAACCGAGGGGCGCTTTTTACACCTTTCCGTCCATTCAAAGCACCGGCCTTTCGTCGGATGAATTCTGCGAACGCCTGCTGCGTGAAGAACGGGTCGCCGTGGTGCCGGGTACGGCATTCGGCCTTGGGGGAGAAGGCTTCATCCGTGTTTCGTATTGCTACTCGGCCGAGCATATCATCAAGGCCTTGGCACGAATCGAGCGCTTTCTTAAAAAACTGAAAAAAGAACAGTAAACTGCATATAAAAAACAGCGATGTGACCGCAAAATCACATCGCTGTTTTTTGTTGTAAAAGGTTTATCTATTTGCAAGAATCTTTTTCAGTACAACCATATCAATTACGTTGACAAAGCCGTCCGAATTTAAATCGGCAATGCCGATTGTTTCGGTTTTTCCTAAAATCATCGAAGCAATGCACACAACGTCGGCGGCGTCCACGTTTTTATCCTGATTGACGTCGCCAAACAAGGAAGTGCCGTCTATGAACACGCTGCCCGAAACAAGGTTTGGCAACAGGCTTTCGTATTTGTTGTTCAAAATACTGTCGCTTTCATCCGGCAACCTGACCGAAACGTCGGTCAAACCGGATCGGGCACCTTCTTTTACGCTGAATACGGCGGTAAACATCACGCCGTTATAATTCGTGTCGCCCGAATAGTTTGCCCACAGCACGAAATTCTGCTCAACGTTGCCGAAAAAATTTCCGTCCAGTAAAGGGTTTCCGTTTATTTCTTGCAACTCTAAAACGGTCGGATCATAAACCAGTTCAAGGGAGCAAATCGAAATACCCGGATTGTTTTGAATACTGAACTTTACCGAAACGGTTTCGCCCGCCTTTGCCGATACCGATTGACCGCTGATGGTAAACGGTTCTGCTTCGGCAAATACGGTTGTCAGGCTTGAAAAAACCAAAAGTAATGAAAGTATAGTAGCAATTATTCTTTTCATAACACCTTAATAGATTTTAATATCTTCTTTTCTCAGATATTGCATCATAGTCAGTAAATCGTGATTATTGATAATGCCGTCGTTATTCACGTCAAGCGCAGCACGCTCAACGGTAACACCAAGGGCCACGATATCAACTGTCTTGATCAGGTTGATGCTAACGTTACCAAACAGATTAAAGGCTTTCATTTGGTTCTTTTCGGTGTGTTCTTTGCCGTAAGCGTAAGCTGTGTAGTTTCTTGCAAAGATTTCCGACATCAGTATAAGGTCTTTGTTGTTGCACTTTCCGTCGCCGTTCAGGTCGCCTGCGGTGAAGCTTTCCACCGAAATAACACCCGCTTCAATATCGGGATTTACATCCTGTAACTGATAGTTGCAGACGTCACCCTCGTCGTAAGTAAGCGTTACTTCATAATCTTCGGCAGAAGCATAGGGTGAAACGGCAAACGTCAGCTGGAATAATGCGCCGTTGGCGGTTTGGTTCTTGCGGTTTGAATTAAGCCACAGTACCGCATCGTTGCCCAATGTTAATTCGCCGCCCAAAGTGCCCAAATCCTTCATGCCGGTCAGGGTCAAAGCGGTTTTGTCGTAACAAATGCCTAAAGAATAACTGTAAATGCCGGGGTTGTTGCTGATTGAAACCGTTACGATTACGTTCTTGCCGGCACCGACAACGGCCTCCGAAACAGAGAACTTTGCACCGTCCGAATAATGGGTGACTTTATCGCGGTAATAATAGCCACAGTCGGTACAGGTGTATTGGGTGTAACCGTCGGTGCCTTCGGTCGGCTTTACAATGGTTTTTACGTAATGATGTTCTTCGTTTTGGCTGTCGGCAATGGCGGCATCGCAGTGGGAACACTTGTAACCGTTGCCGTATGCCTTGTAATCGTGACCGGTAGCCGGAATTTCAACGTAGGTAGTGTAATCGCAAACATCGCAGGTGTCGTAGGCATACCAACCGATTTCGGTACAGGTTGCCACCTTTGCGTCAAAGTGGGTCAGTGCGTGACCGGAGGCCGATACAGTATCGGTTTTGTAAGAATCCCCACAGACCGAGCAGACGTGCAGGGTATATCCGTCTTTTGTGCAGGTGGGTTCTGTTACAAAGGTGCGGTAGTCGTGACCCAAAGCCGCAATTTCGGTGGCGTCGCATACCGCCTCACAGCGGATGCAGTGGTGCGATTTGCTGCCGGCCGTGTCGCAGGTGGGGGCACGGTCAACCGTCCAGGCCGAGGTGTATTCGTGACCCAGCGGGTCAATCGTGATGGTTTTCTTGTCACCACAAATTAAGCAGGTGCATATAATTTTACCTTCTGTATCGCAGGCCGGTAAAACCTCATACTTCCATGCGTCGTAGGTGTGACCGTAGGGTACAATCAAGGTGATATCGGTTCTGTCACCGCACACGGTACAGTGATGCGATTTTTCACCGCTTTCGGTGCAGGTCGGCTTGAGGTCAACCGTCCATTCGCTTGCATAATTGTGTGTAATTTCTCTGACGTCACCGCACTCGTTACAGGTGGCGTCACAAGTGTTGTCATAAATGTGTCCGCTGACGATACGAACTTCTCCGCAGATATTACAGGTGTCATCGCAAGCGTTGTCATAAACGTGTTCACCAAAATCTTTTTGATAGCCGCACAGCCAGCATTCCAGCCAATGGTTTTGCTCATCAGAATACCATTCGGTATCCCATCCGTAATCATGAGCTTCGCGGTTTGTAATTTTTCCGCAGATAGAACACTCTTGCCAATGCTCCCACTCATTTGTCCGGTCTTGATAGTCGTGCAAGCCAATTCTTGTATGCCCGCACTCGCTACAGATTTCATCGCAATCGCTGTTGTAATGGTGATCGCCGACGATACGGGAGTTGCCGCAGATATTACAGGTGTCATCACAAGCGTTGTCGTAAACGTGTCCGCCAACGGTACGAATGTAGCCGCAGGTATCACAGGTGTCATCGCAGTCATTATCGTAATAATGGCCGGATATGTTCTTTCTTTTGCCGCAGATCGAACAGCTTTTCCAATGTTCTTCGGCATTCATTTGCCAAGTGTTTTGATAGTCGTGCGGTGCACTTCTTTTGACACCGCATTTGTTACAAGTATCATCGCAAACGTTGTCGTAAACATGATCGCCAACAGTTCGCCAGTACAAACAAATATTGCAGATGTTGTCGCAGGCGTTGTCGTAAATGTGTTCTTCTAAATCGCCAATTTCCCCGCAAACGAGGCAATGGGATTGATGATATTGATCATCAACAATATAACCACCGTCATCGAAAATTAAGTCTCCCCATAAAATTCCGTAATAATGCGGAGACGCACTTCGAACAGCACCGCATTCGTTACAAGTGGTATCACAAACGGCATCGTAAACGTGATCGCCAACGGTTCGTACATATCCGCAGATTTCACAAGTCGTATCACAGGCGTTGTCAAAATTATGGTTTTCAATGCCAATCATTTTGCCACACATTTTACAAGGGTGCCAGTGGGTTTTTGTGTTGTTGTCCCAAACGGTTTCGTCTATTTCGTGGGTCAATGCCGTTCTGGTTTCACCGCAAACGTTACAGGTATCGTCACAACCGTAGGAATAAACGTGTCCCCTACTGAGTGTGCAATCGTAAAAAAAGATTTTTGCATTAGTTAATGACGTGTTATTAGCGGCAATGAAAATATTGTTCCATTGCTCGGATGTTCCAATGTAGTCAACAGCGAATGGCCTATTGTGGCAATTAAATGCAGAATTGTTGATAACAGCAACATTGTTGCCGATGGTGACAAACCCTAACCCTGTGCAGTTTTCAAATGCGGAATTGCCAATGGTGGTAACGCTGTTCGGGATAGTGATACTCATCAGTCCTTTGCAACTGTAAAACGCACAATCACCAATGGTGGTGACACTATCTGGAATCGTGATATTCGTCAAGCCTGTGCAACCATAAAACACACAGTCGCCGATGGTGGTGACGCTGTCCGGAATGGTGATACTCGTCAAACCCGTGCAACCTCGAAACGCATAACTGCCGATAGTGGTGACGCTGTCCGGAATGGTGACGTTTGTCAATCTCGAGCAACCTTCAAACGCAGAACTACCAATGGTGGTGACACTGTCAGGAATGGTAACGTTTGTTAAACTGCTGCAACCGGAAAACGCCCTATTGCCGATGGAGGTGATACTATCCGGAATGGTAACATCTGTCAAACTTGTGCAACCTTCAAACACACAATCTTTTATTTCGGTAACACCCTGCGGAATGACTAAATCGGTTACCAATTCACCGTTTAAGTACAGATTATGAGCGTAACATAACGGAGTGACACCAACATCATCAAACAGAATATTACACCACGCCGCCAAATCAGTAATATATACTGCGGTCAGTCTCGTGCAATTCTCGAACGCCCAAATGTCTATGGCGGTAACGCTGTCCGGAATGGTGACACTTGTTAGGCTGCAATTGTAAAACGCATAACTGCCGATGGAGGTGACGCTGTTCGGAATAGCAACACTCGTCAAACTTGTGCAACCGAAAAATGCACAAACGGCAACATTGGATACCCCACTTTCAATCACAACAGTCTTGATTTGCAATGCATAATCTTTCCATGGGGCCGTTGTGATAACTTCATTTGTGATGGTGTCAGAATCAAAGCCATAACTCCCCATACTCCCATTTCCGCTGATTGTCAGCGTGTAATCGGTATCAATCGACCAAGTACAATCACCCGTTGTACCGTAGTCAAAAACGGTGGCATCCGCTGCCACAACCGGCAAACTGAATACCGGCACCGAACAGAACAATACCGCCATGCATAGCAGTAACGATATCATTCCTTTTCTCAAATTCTTCATTTTCGCCCTCCTTAAATAATATGTAAAATTTTACTATTATATAATATCATATAAATATAGAAAAAGTCAACGAATATATTGCAAACATAAAATAAGCGGTTACAAACTAAAAACCCCCGAAAAGTCAGCAAAACTTTTCGGGGGATAGTGATATTTTCTAATTCTTAAAACCCAAGCATTTCGGTGCCGGCGGCGACTAATTCCTCGCGGCGCTTATCGGCGGCATCGGAGGTTGTACCCACGGCGCTGACGTACAGCTTAATTTTCGGTTCGGTGCCCGAAGGACGGACGATCATCGAACTGCCGTCTGCCAAGAAAAAGCTTAACACGTTGGATTTCGGCAGGGTCAACACGGTTTGTGTGCCGTCTGCTTCCACACTGACCGAACGGCCGTAGTCGTTCATACGGATCACGTCACTGCCCGAAACGGCTTTCGGCGGATCGTTGCGCAGGCCCTCCATCAAATCGGAAATGTGCTGCATTCCGCTTTGTCCTTCACAGTAAAAACTGTTCTGTGCGCAGTAGTAATAACCGTATTTGCGGTAGATGTTATCCAACTGGTCGATCAGCGTAATGCCCTGCTTTTTGTAATAAGCGGTCATCTCGCAGATGAGCATAGCGGCAATAACGGCATCCTTATCACGCACGTAACTGCCGGCTAAATAACCGTAGCTTTCCTCAAAACCGAAGATATAACGCTCTTCCTCGTGCTTTTCTTCCAAAAGACCGATCTGTTCGCCGATGAACTTGAAACCGGTCAGTACGTTGCGCAATTCACAACCGTAATCATCACAAATCTTTTGACACAGCTCGGTCGTAACAATGGTTTTTACGGCAACGGGATTTTCGGGCAGGGTGCCGTTTGCCTTGCGACGCTCTAAAACGTAGTTCAACAGCAAAGCACCGGTATCGTTACCGCTGAAAAGACGGTAATCGTCACCGTCCGGCACGGCAATGCCGATACGGTCGGCATCGGGGTCGGTTGCCAACAACAAGTCGGGCTGAACGTCCTTCGCTAATTTCAAAGCACATTCAAATGCTTGACGGATTTCCGGATTCGGGAAGGGAGCCGTGGGGAAGTTGCCGTCCGGATTTTCCTGCTCCGGTACGACCGTCACGTTCTGCATACCCATACGCTTCATAATCGCGCGCACCGGCTTGTTTCCGGTACCGTTCAGCGGGGTGTAGATGACCTTTAAGTCGGAAACGTCCAGCGTCGGCTCGGCACGGCGGGCTTCTACGGCGTCAAGATAAGCGTTGATCACGTCGTCACCGATGTATTCGATTTTTCCCTCGGCAACGGCTGTATCAAAGTCCATGCGCTTAATATCGCTGAACACGTCAATGCCGTTCATGATCGAAAGCACATAGTCGGCGGCTTCCGGCCCTAACTGACAACCGTCGTTGCCGTAGGCCTTGTAGCCGTTGTACTTGGCGGGATTGTGACTGGCTGTTACCACAACACCGGCATCGCAGTGCAACGCACGTACGGCGTAGGAAAGCATCGGTGTGGGCATCAGTTCTTTATAAAGATAGACGTGAATGCCGTTGGTGGCAAAAATGGTTGCAGCGTCACGGGCAAAAACGTCCGATTTAATGCGGCTGTCATAAGCAATGGCGACCTTGCCGTTCGGGTTGACCGAAAGCACGTAGGCCGAAAGACCCTGCGTCGCTTTGCCGACGGTATATACGTTCAT
>JAKSQF010000079.1 GCA_024404235.1 Clostridia bacterium
TAGCACAAAAGCCCCTGTTTGTCAACAAAAAGTTGATAAACAAAGGCTTTTCGTGTATTCGGGATAAAATCAACCGTCGGCAGAGTGTTTACGCGGCTTCGACGGGCTGTTCGGATTTGATCTTTTCAAAGTAAATGGTATAGATTTTATAAAGCATTAAGAACAGCAACGACGCCGTGGCAATCCAGTAAAGCCAACCGCCGAAGCTGTAACCGACGTGCATTTTGACGCCTTCTGCCTTTGCCGCCGCGAAAAGCTCATCGGTCAGTTCGTACAGTTTCATAAACGATTTTCTTGCCACGATCAGCATTGCGATACCGTAAGAAGCCGAAATCACAACGGGAACAAGGTAATAATCCCGCTCGGCACCGTCAAGCACCGGTACGCGAATATCAGAGAAATTCTTAAAATTCAAATACAGGCAGGAAGCGATGGCGATTGCCAAAAAGACGGCACCGATCACCGTCAACGTCGAACTGCCGGAACATTCCGCCACCGAAAAGCACTCACGGACGCGACCGAGTTCCTTTGTATTACCGGAAACAGAAAAGCAAACAAGGCGGCAAAAGAGTAACACAAATTGTAGTAGCAACAAAATCAGCATTGAAAGGTCAACCGCACGCTCTTTACCGAGTTTTTGCATATTTTCATATAACCAAGGGCAATACTTTTTGATGAAAGCGGTTGCCGACGTCCGCTCGGGATTTGAAGACAATTTTAATTCCTCCAAGTTAAAAATATATGAAAAGTTGTTTTTTGGTTGCCACAATTATAACACAAAAGTCCCGATCTTTCAACAGAAAAATCGGGACTTGCATTTTACGAAAGAATCGGTTTAGGCTTCTTCTTTCTTCACGAAAATGAGGTAGCACTTGTAACCGATCAAAGCCAATGCGGCAATGGTGAAAAGCAGGAACAAAACACCGCCGAAGGACAATCCGACTTTAACGCCGTCAAGTTCGCCGAATTCTTTCAGCTGGCTCTTTGCATGACCCAAAGCAACAAAAATTGCAATGAAATTGAAAATGGTGGAAACAGCAGCCGGAGCAAGCAAGAATTTCTTATAACCGTCAATTACCGGAACAGAAATATTCAAAAGACCGTTAACGATTAAATAGGCAATGCCGGCCAGCGCAATCAAAATAAAAAGTATGCCGAAAACGGTCAGTGCAGAGCTGTCCATAATATCTGCAATCGTGCCGGTCTCGGAATTCTTATAACTTTCGCCAAACATTTTAATGTTGATCGAAACCTTAATCAGCTTGCAGAAATACAGAATAAACTGCAAAAAGAAGGTGCACGCCAAGGCAAGATTCAGCCAAGCGCCGTTTTTGATTTTGCCGACCAGTGCATTCGGGTTAAAGGTTGCAGGAGCAACGGGTGCCGCTGCCGGTTGTTCGACAACCGGTGCTACAGGCTGTTCAACAACGGGAGCTGCGGGTTGTACAGGGGCAGCAGACTGGACCGGCGTGCCGCAAGCAGGGCAAAAAGCCGAGTCATCAGCAATCTGGGTACCACATTTTTGACAGAACATAAAAAAACCTCCAAAAAACATTTGAAAAGAAATTCTTTCCGGGAAAATTTTATCATAAAAAGTCTGCCTTGTCAACACAACTTTGACAGAAAACAACGTTTTTTACACTACCGCTGCCGCATTTAGGCAGAGAGATACACAAAATAGCGGATTGCTGCCTTTTTGAGCAAAGAGAAAGCCGACAGGGCCACTTCCCCATCGGCTTTGCAATACATTTTCCAATGATCAACCCTTGATATGGTCGGAATCCAGATCGTTTTCAACAAATTCCTGAACACGGACGCCACTGTTCTGACGGGCGACCTCGACCAAATCGGAAAGCTGTTCCTTGATCAGGCGGGAATTTTTGATGTGCTTCAATTCAAATTCAGGGCTGGACTTATCGGCCGAGCAGCAATGGATCGTTCCGAGACCGTTGAGCCGTTCAAACAAAGAACGCTTTAACGTGACGTCAATGATGCGATACAGACGAATATCATCCTCGGTACGATTTAAAAAGCCGGTATCAATGATGATTTTGTCGTTGGTCATACGATAGCGGGTAAAAGACCAAGGCAGGCCGAAAATCGTACGCTTGCGATCTTTCCAAAAAAAGTTATCCATAATATTTTCTCCTTTCGGTCGACTTTAATCGACCCAATAATTTGAATCGGTATATTCCACGGTAATGCTGTCGTAATAACACATCGCCGTAGTGTCCGCAGAATAGAAACGGTAGGTAACAAGGAATCTCGGCAGGGTGTTTGCGGCAATCATATTAGCCCAACTGCCGGCGCCCGTACGGGAACGCAAAAGCGGTAGTAAATCAATTTCCACCCAATTATCGTAAACCCCGCCGACGGTGGTAAACGATCCTTCAAACTGAATGGAATCGTAGACCTCGTCGCTGAAGATACGGAACAGCGCTTTTTTGCCGCTTGTGATTGCGTGGCTTGGCACGTACATTCGCAGTTTCAAAGCCGAAACCTTTGACAAATCCAACGTGTGGCCGAAATCCACGGCGACGGTGGCCATACCGCTTGAAGAGGAATTGTTGCGGGCATACACGTCCCCCGTGTATCCTGCGGGAGCCTTTGTCGGATCAGCCATTTTACTGCAAACAAAACCAGAGGCGGTAACACCGGTATCCCGATATGCCGTGCTGAAATCGACACCGTTAAAGTCGTAAACGTCACGGCCGACGGTCGTTTCTCCGGCAAAGTAGTTTTCATCCAGATAATCAATGATAATGCTGTCGTAGTAGCATTTTGCCGTAGTATCGGGTGAATAGAAACGATAGGTCATAAAGAACTTCTGCAACGTATCGTTTTGAATGATGGCCGGATAGGCAGCATTCATCCGCGTGCGCATAAGCGGCAACAGATCAATTTCAACCCATTCATCATAGGCGCCGCCGACCGCTGTAAACGTTCCCTCAAACTGAAGCGAATCGTAAATTTCGCTGCTGAAAAGGCGGAACAACGCCTGTTTGCCGGAGGTCAGCGAATGGGTCGGCACGTACATCCGCAGTTTCATTGAGGCAATTTTGGTAACGTCGATCGGCTTTTTGAAATCGACGGCGATCGTCGCCATACCGCTTGAACTGTAGTTACTGCGGCCGTACACATCCCCCGTGTATCCGGCAGGTGCGCCCGATACTTTCGAGCAGATGAAACCGGTGGCACAAACACCGGTATTTTCATAGGCAAAATCAAAATCGGTGCCGTTGAAATCGTACACGTCGGTGCCGATGGGCTCGGGAATAGGCTCGGGCGGAAGCGGTGCGCTGGAAGCACCGTAGTAAACACAATACGGTTGACCGATCGTACCGTCGTTATTCAGCGGAACAGCCGTACCGCCGACGATGGGGTTCTCCGGTTTAGAATAGGTGCCGACGACCGTTCCGTCGAAGTTCAGATAATTTGCACGGTCATAGGTCGAGGACTTCAGTCCGTACTGGAAGCGAATACCGCGGTACAGAACGCTTGCACTATTACAATGTTCGTGTCCGACAAAGAAGGAATCAAAGCCGAGTGCCTTCATGCCGTAAAACACCTTGCGGTCGTTATCCCACGGGCCTTTCAGGTCACGGCCGAGAAAACCGAAATCGGTTTCGGCGGCATCCTCGATAGCATCAATATTGACGGGGTTTTCCTGCGTGCCGGTACCGGTAAAGCCGTATTTTGCATAGGCATCCGCAAAAGCGGCAAACTGAATATGGAATGCCGCCGAGAGTTGAACGTTCGGTTCGGCATAGCGCATTTTGGTTGCCAAATCGGTGTACCAGCTGATTTGGTCGTCCCCGAATCCTGCGCTTGTTTTGGTATGACCGTTGGCCAACGAATTGGCGTGAGCACTGCCGCAACCGTTGGAATCAAGCATAAAGAAGACCCGTTTATAAACGCCATCCTGCTTGATGCCGACGGTATAGTTGCCGTTTCCGGTCAAGTTACGTTGACGGAACAAACAGTACTTACTGTTATAAGCAAACTGTTTGCATTGCCAGTCGGCACCTTTGGCGCTTTCCTGATCGTGGTTGCCGAAAACAGGTGCCCACGGAATCTTGAAGCTATCCATAAAGGAAATGAATTCCAATAAAGATTCGCCGCTGTCATCGAATTCGCCGTAGACAACGTCGCCGGTGATAAAGATGAAATCGGGATCGTACTCGGTGATTACCTTGCGGCAATAGTTCCGGTATTCTTCATCCTTATATTTTTTCGACCAGCGGTCGGCTACGCCCTCGCGTCCGGGGTGCATTTGTTCCTTTTCGATGATCTGCGGATCGGTCAACTGCAAAACACGAACGTCACGACCCGATTCGACCTCGACCGTGAAATCAACCAGTTTTTCCATATTGGCGGAACTGTATCCCGTTACCGGAAGATCATCCGACAGTAAAATGCTTTGCTTCAGCCGGACAGTATCGGTAGAATTGATCACTCCGTTCAAGTTTACATCCGCCGCCTTTGTGCCGGCATTGGAAAGGGTGCGTTTGCCGGCCAGTTTCTTTTTCATTACAACCAAATCCAATACGTTGCAGGTGTTATCACAGTTCAAATCGCCGATTTTGTAAAGGTATAGCGGGCTTTTGTATTGAACACCTTTTTCGGTATAGTAGACGGTATGGTCGCCCACCTCGTTAAAGGTATCCCCTTCCGTATAGCGCATATTGTCGATGATAGCACCGCCCGGAAAATCGACGGGATAGGCGCCGAAGTCAAGGCTTTGCGTAACGGCCTGCCTTGTAGCAGCCGACGGCAGCGTACCGACCGGTGTTCCTGCGGCCGAAGCCGGAACAAACAGCGCAAAGACCATTACAAGTGCCAACAAAGTGGAAATAGTTTTTTTCATTTTTTCACCTCTCGTTTTTTGTGCAAGGGGGAAAATTATTCATAGAAAACCTTGTATTTGCGGCTTTTCAAAACGTCCCGCAGTTCAAACTGATTGTGAACGTCGGTTTCGGTGATGATGCCGCATTGCGGACGGTTGCGCAGATGATGCAGATCAGAGCCGGCGGTGAATGCAAGGCCGCTTTCCTCGGCAAGTTTTTTTGCCCGTTCGCCGGTCATAGGTACTTCAGACGTATCGTCGGGACCGGGGTTATAAACCTCCATAGCGTTCAGCAGCCGACGGTTCGGTGCATCCTTACCGTCGTTATAGCGCATCGGATGAGCCTGCGAAACGAAAATATCGTGCCTTTGGCAGAATTCCCAAAGTTGTTCCTGCGACCAATAAATACCGGGGTACATTTCGGCAAAGGCATCGTAATCGACACCGTACAGCAGATACTCAAAACCGTTTTCGGGTTGGTTAAGTCGCAGTTCCACCCCGAAAATGACCGTAAACCCGATTTTTTCACCGGCGGCTTTTGCCCGCTCGTAGGTTTCGATATACATTTTCCGCTGTTCGTCGAAATCCGACGGCAGACCGGTGTGACCCTCGACGTTCCAAAAATTAACGTGATTGGTCAGTACCAAACCGTCAAAGCCGTGGTTTTTATAATGCACGACCAGTTCCTCCGGTGTAATACTGGCACAAGCGCTGATTGGCTGACAATGCACGTGCATATCCAATTTCATTTTAGCATTACCCTCTTATTAGAAAATAAATCCGCCTGTTTACCGCAGTGGGTGATGACATCGACCGCAAGCAAACGGTACTCTTTACATTTTATACAACTTCCTTTTATCATAAAGTCGGCATTTCATCAAGCAAAATATGCAAAAGCACGGATTTCTTTTTCGGAAATCCGTGCAATAGATTCGGTTTATTTTTCCTTGCCGAGCATAATGGCACGGATACTGTCGATCTCTTCTGCCGTAACACCGATGGAAAACATATAGTTTTCGGTTTTCTGTGTCAAGTCGGCACCCGAATAGCTTTTAAGTCGGCTTAAAAAATCGGAAAAGCCATACTGCGGGTCGGTGGAATCACGAAGTCCCGATTTCGAGTAGCTGGTAAATTCATAATCTTTAATAAGGGTTTCTTCATCAACACCAAGCAGGGCATTCACAAGGAAGCAAACCGTACCGGTACGGTCGGCACCCGCCCAGCAATGGACGTAAAACGGATAATTGGATTTATCGCTCATCATCGAGAAAATCTGACGGTACAGTTCCTTTTGATCGAACGCCGCACTGTATGCACCGATGGAAACGAATTGCAGTTTCGCCGAAGAAATCGGGCTTTTTGTGATGTTATCGGCTTCATCCAGTCCACGCAGATCCAAATCGGTCTTGATGCCGAGCACCTTGCTCATATATTCTTCGCCCTCGGGTGCAATTTCGATTCCGTGCTGTCCGTTCATTTCACATCCGCGGAAGATAAGCCCCTGCTTGGTCGTGCCGTTCGGTGTCACATAGCCGCCGATATCACGAACGTTGTGAAGTCCCGGAATGCTCATCACACGGGGGCCTTTATCGGTCATTTTAAAGGTGGTTTTTCCGCCGGCGACGGCCTTGCCGTTTTCGTCCAGCGCTGTAACACGGACGTAGTAGGTCGTATCCTTATACAGATTGTTGAGTTCGACCCACTTCAGCCAGTTTGAAATCGTTTCGGCGTTACTGAAATCGGACTTGGTCGCATATTCCACCCTATAATCCTCATAGTCAACGTCGCCCTCGGTTTCCCATTCGACCATGATCGGCTGAACGGAGTCGTTCATCATAACATTGTAATCCTTAATAAGTGCGCCGGATGTAGTGATAAATTCATTGCAGATATCCTGAAACGGATAGGCAATTTCTTCGGGTGACGTGATCACGATGCCGAAAAGTTCATCGGATTCGGGTTTTGCTTTTTCCTGTTTTTTACAGCCGCCTGCCATAAGCAGAAGTATCAAGCAGAGCAACAACGACACGGCGGAATTCAAGAAGCATTTTTTCATTATTTAATCTCCTCTTCAAGCGAGCACGGGCTTCAGCAAAGAAGCCCGTGTAAAAATCGTATAATCAGTTCGGCTTAACAGTTGCCGAAGTGGTGCCAAGCGACGAATCATCGGCAATGATCGTAAGACGAGCGTTTTCCGAAGAGATTTCGCCTGCAATTCGGCCGCCATCCGGCATGACCGAACCTTGATAACTGCCGATTTCGTACGAGTGCGCAACCTCGACCGTGCCGTTTACGTTGCAAACCTGTACGTGAACGGTGACACCTGCCGCCGATTCATCGACACGCATCAGCAGATAATGTGTACCGTCATCGAAAATCTGTGTCGGGCAGTTTAAGGTTTCCCCGACACGTGTCAATTCGTCGTAGCGGTCATAGGCATTCAAATAGGCGATACGGAAGGATCCGCCACGCAGACGAACACCGTAACTGCCGATCATCACCCACAGGTTACCGTTGGCGCCGGTGACCGTTTGCAGATCGACACGGACGGTTTTGTTATAGCCGCAGGCCGTATCGGAAGTAAGTTTTTTGTTTGTGCTGTTCAGCACGATGTTATTTCCGCCGAAATTGACGTATTCGGACAAGGCGTGTACGGTATCATCGACCGGATCGGTCGGTTCTTCCGGCTGTTCCGGTTCTTCCCCACCGTCACGGGTGAAAAGTTTGAGCGACTTTGTGCCGCTGTCGGCACCGTCGATCATAACGGTGAGATAAGCGTTATCCGAGCTGATTTCGTTTGCCACACGGCCGGTATCATCCGAGAAGGTGCCAAGCGTGTAATTGCAGGTCCATTCCTCCACGCCGGCGGAATTGCAGGCAGAAGCACGAATGA
>JAKSQF010000008.1 GCA_024404235.1 Clostridia bacterium
CACCGATTCGGCTTTGGGTGTTGATTTCCATATCGACCTGCGTTAAAATCGGCTCGCCCGAAAGGTCGACCGTGGCATTACGAATCATCACCTGCACGGCAATCCCTCCCTTATCTTCAAAAATAGCAGTTCCATTATACAGGAAAGCCACCTTTTTTGCAACAATTTAAGCTCCCTGCGGCAAAAAAACAAAAAATTCTTTTCTTTTCGACCAAAATGTTATATTATAGTAGTATCTAAAGGGAGGTTTCGGTATTATGGCAAACATCATTAAGTTTACCGTCGGCGGAATCCACTACGCCATTTCCAGCGACGACAGTGAAGAGTATATCCGTGCGCTGGGGCGGGAGTTAGAACGCAAGATGGATCTTCTTGCAAAGCAAAGCCCCTTTTTATCCACAACAATGGTCGCCGTGCTGGCGGCAATCGAAGCGGCAGACGGCCAGAAAAAGGCCGAAGCCGAAGCGGCACAGTTGCGCCGAGAACTCAAGGAAATGACCGAACGTTATGCGGTTGCCCGCAGTGACGCCGATCGGCTTTCCCGCCAACTTTCAAGCACACAGGAGCAATTCGATCTTGATTAAACCGGAAATACTATCCCCCGCCGGCTCGCGCGAGGCTTTGGAAGCCGCCGTTCGGAGTGGGGCAGATGCGGTGTATTTGGGGGCAACTTCTTTCAGCGCCCGCCGAAACGCCGCTAATTTTGATGAGCAGGCACTCGCCGAAGCGGTGGCCTATTGCCACGCACGCAACGTACGGGTGCATCTTACTTTGAATATTATGCTGCGGCAGTACGAACTGTCCGAGGCGTTGGCGGTTGCCCGCAGCGCTGTGCGTGCCGGTATTGATGCCGTGATCGTGGCAGATTTGGGGCTTTGCCGCCTGCTGCACAAGGCTTTTCCCGAACTGGAGCTGCACGCCTCTACCCAAATGTCGGTGCATTCGCCGTCGGCTTTGCCGATGCTGAAAAAACTCGGCATACGGCGGGTGGTTGCCGCCCGTGAAATGAGCAGGGACGCATTAAAAGACCTCTGCGCCGCCGCAAGGATGCTTGATATGTCGGTCGAGGTGTTTATCCACGGTGCGCTTTGTATGTGCGTGTCGGGGCAATGCCTGATGTCGGCCGTGTTGGGTGGCAGAAGCGGGAACCGCGGCCTTTGTGCAGGACCCTGCCGTCTGCCCTTTGCCGCACCGAACGGTACGGGTTATGATTTAAGTTTGAAAGACCTGTCGCTTTTGCCGTATCTGAAAGAACTGGCGGAAATGGGAGTCGAATCGTTTAAGATCGAGGGACGGATGAAGCGTCCCGAATACGTTGCCGCCGCAACGGCCGCCGCCCGCTCGGCACTGGACAGCGGCGTGGTTTCTCCTGCGCTTGAGCAGGCCTTGGGCGAGGTATTTTCCCGCTCCGGCTTTACCGACGGTTACTACACCGACCGCAAGGGACTTTCAATGTTCGGTGTGCGTACCAAAGATGACGTTACCGCCGCACCGCACGCTTTCGGTTTTTTGCACGAGCTTTACCGAAACGAGCGGCAGTCGGTCGCATTGACCGGTGTGGTGCAAATTGCCGCCGAAAAACCGATTTCAATGACGGTCAGCGACGGCACCAATACCGTGACCGTTACGGGTGAAATGCCGCAGGCGGCTCGGGTCGCATCGCTTGGTGAATCGGCCGTGCGTGCCGCTTTGGAAAAGCTGGGCGGAACACCCTATTATTTCAAATCACTTTCCGTTTCGGTCGAAGCGGGACTGTTTCTGCGCGGGGCAGAATTGAATGCCCTGCGGCGGGATGCCGTCAAAAAAATCACGGCGTTGCGCTCGGTAGTGGCAGAACGCCGTGAAAATGCCGTTTCGTTTGATACGGAACAATACGCAAACACGGCTTCGCCGAAAATATATCTGCGTGTGGCAAGCAAGGAACAACTCCCGCAGGATCTGTCCGGTATCAAAGCGGTATTTTTGCCGCTGGAATGTGATCTGCCCGAAAATCTGCCGTCCGACGTGGCGTGGGGGGTCGATCTTCCGCGCGGTATGGTCAACGAAACCGCCTTTTCGGCGCGGTTGCAGATCGCCCGCGGGCGGGGGTATACGCTGGCCTACTGCGGTAATTCGGCGCAGATCCCATTGGCGAAAAAATGCGGATTTCAGGTGATTTCCGGCATCGGGCTGAACGTTGCCAATCCGAAAACGGCCGCCGTATTAAAGGACGCCGGCGTTTCGGCGGTCACCCTTTCGCCCGAACTGCTCTTAAAGGATGCGGTCGATCTGCCGTCGCCGTTGCCGAAGGGCATTTTTGCCTACGGCCGCCTGCCGCTGATGCTTACCCGCAACTGTCCGGTTGCAAACGGACGAAGCTGTGCCGAATGCGACCGCAATGCCACGCTTTGCGACCGTAAGGGAATGGAATTTCCCGTGCGCTGTCGGGACGGTTTTGCCGAGGTACTTAACGCCCTGCCGCTATATTTGGCCGACCGCTTGAGTGAAACGGCGGGACTCGATTATCTGCTGCTTTACTGTACCGACGAAAGCCCCGAAACGGTGGCGAAAATCGTGGATGATTATAAAAACGGCGGCGTGGCCGACCGTCAGTACACCCGCGGACTGTATTACCGCGGGGTGCAATAAAAAACGATGTGTTCCGCTTCGGCGGAACGTGAAGCACCCGTCGGGCGTGATGTTCGGCTTCGCCGAGTGATATGCCTGCGGGCGTGGGTGGAACACATCACATCACTTGGCGGCTTGCCGCAAAACATCACTTGGCCCTCGGGCAAACATCACGGTTCTTCGAAAATAAATTTTTCTTCTATATGAAACAAAGCCATCTGCTTTTCAGCAGATGGCTTTGTTGTTAAATAATTATTTTTTGAAAATGTGTTTTATGCGTTCAATGAATAAAGGCTTCTTATTACCTTTCCAAATTGTTGCCGAATCAAGCGGTGTTCCATCGTTAAGATAGGCGAAAAATGCCGAATCAAAACCTTCCCAAGTCAGTATGCCGTCTTTTGCCAAGGAATAATAATCGCCAAGATAATACATACTTCCCCATAATTTCATATCAAGGTTTTCGGGGACGCCGACATTTAGTGCCAAACGATTCATTTTGGAGATGATTTCATCTTTACTCATTTTGTTCAAATAATATGCTTCTTTGAAAAACTGCCTCAATCTGTCACAAACAGCGGTTTCGTCAAACGGCTGTTCCAAGCAATAGTTATGTAAAACAGAAATGATTTTGTTTTTATCAGAACCGCAGCCGGAAAGCGCCAAAGTAATATCGCTCAACGGATTTTCCGATTCCAAATAAGTGTTCAGCCACTCATCATAATCATCAAACAATCCAAGCGTCAGCAAATTTTTATAATAGAAAGCATCTTCTCGTTTTATCTGATTTCACCTCTGCAAGTTTTGTTTTTATAGCGCCTTTTGTTACTTGCACTTCCGCTCGGCGATTTGTTTAATTGAACCCGAAAATCTTTTGGCAGGTCAAATAACCCCATACGCCGATTTTTCGTCCTAATTTCGTGCGCAGATTCATTGCCCGCCCTAAGAAGCGGCGGCGCAAAATGCGGTACAGCTTTTCGTCGTGCTGCTTCAGATACGCCCACAGCGCATCCTTTTTCTTCAAGGCTTCGTCCGAACCGTCACGCAACAGCAAAACCGAGCAGATGGTCATCAGTATTTCAAGGAAGTTGCGCATATAAAGGCGGCATTTTTTACTCTCTACCTGCCACAGATCTACGTCTTCGATCATACGGTGAACAACCAACAGTTGTTGATCTATTCGGCGCAGTAAAACTTCTTCGTTGACCGATTGATCCGCCCGCCCGATAAAGTAACGGTACAGATTGACGTCCAAATAATAAATCGTTTTAACCAGCGGCAGGGGATCGTAAACAAACAGGCTGTCGACGTAGAAGGTATGCTTTGGCAGATCGACTCCCGAACGCCGTAAAAGATCGGTGCGGAAGATGACCGAATGCATCATCATATAGTGCGCCAACTTGAAACGCCGAACGTCGTCCCACGCAAAGATGCGGCCGACGGGCATGGTCGACTGGCGCATCACCTTTTTGTGGTGGGCGCCCACCTTTTCGTAAACGTAGTTGACCACCATCATATCGGGCGCGGTGTTTTGTGCGTGTAATTCTTCTAATTTATCCAACACCTTTACAAAGGCGTCTTCGTCAAACCAGTCGTCGCTGTCAACCACCTTGTAATAAATGCCGTTCGCATTTTTAAGGCCGGTCATCACGGCGTCACCGTGGCCGCCGTTTTCCTGATGGATCACCCGAATAAAATCGGGGTACCGTTCGGCGTAGCGGTCGGCAATTTCGGCGGTGCGGTCATGGGAGCCGTCGTCGACGATGATGATTTCAATGCGACCCTGCCCGACAAGCAGCGAGTCGATGCATTTTTCCATATAGTCTTCGGAATTATAACACGGGACAGCGACCGTTAAAATCTTCATAGTCCCACCTCCGGGAAAGGATAATAAACCACTTAAAGTATACCAAGAATGCCAAAAAAAATCAAGAACGAATAAAAAATACAAAAATTTATACCAAAAATGCAAAAAAATACAAAAAATCGTTGCATATTCATAAAAACAATGTTATAATCATAAAAATGGATAATATAAGCATAATGTCAACCGACGGTGGCGCAGCCGGAAATGAACGTTATTGTTTTGACGATTTCCTCTTGAAATTGCAGATATTTTTGATATAATATATATTGTTAAAATAATCGCATATTTGTAAAGGAGTATATAGTGAATATGGAAAAGAAAGTTTTAGTTGAAATTTCGGCTCGTCACGTACACGTCACCAAGGAGGCTTTGGCCATCCTGTTCGGTGCGGACCATGCTTTGACCAATAAAAAGGATCTTTCTCAGCCGGGCCAGTTCGCCTGCGAAGAAAAGGTTACCATCGTCGGCCCGAAGTCCTCGTTAAAGGCTTCCATTCTGGGTCCGGAGCGTAATGCCTGCCAGGTCGAGCTTTCCTTGACCGATGCCCGCACGCTGGGTGTTGTAGCTCCCATTCGTGAATCGGGCGACGTTGCCGGTACCGGCGCCTGCAAGCTGGTCGGTCCCTGCGGTGAGGTTGAACTGACCGAGGGTGTTATCGCCGCCAAGCGTCACATCCACATGACCCCGGCCGATGCCGAAAATTACAATTTGACCGATAAGCAGATCGTTTCGGTCAAGATCCCGACCGAAGGTCGCGCCCTTGTGTTTGACGACGTTGTCGTTCGTGTAAGCGATAAGTTTGCACTGGCAATGCACATTGATACCGACGAAGCCAATGCCGCCGCCGTTCCGGGCAGCTGCACGGGTATCATTCTTGACTGATACGCTCGGGCTTTATTTACATATCCCGTTCTGCCGAAAAAAATGCGCTTACTGTGATTTTTATTCGGCGGTAACGACCGAAGCCAAAATCGACGAATACGTCACGGCACTGAGTGCTGAAATCAAGCGGTGGTCGAAAAAGGTGAAAAAACCGATCGACACCGTGTATATCGGCGGCGGTACGCCGTCGGTGCTGGGCGAACGTATCGAAGCCGTCGTGCAAACGGTACGCAACTGCTTTTCCGTCCTGCCCGATGCTGAAATCACGGTGGAGATGAATCCGTCGGACGATGCGGACGAATTTCTGTCTGCGGCCGCGCGAAGCGGAGTCAACCGTCTTTCCGTCGGTCTGCAAAGCGGCAACGATGCCGAACTGTTGACCTTGGGGCGTACCCACACGGTCGAAGCGGCACAAAAAACCGTTGCCCTTGCCCGTGCGCTTGGCTTCAAAAATATTTCACTTGATTTGATGTTGGGTCTGCCCGAAAGTGGCCTTCAAACGCTGGATAAAAGCATTGATTTTGCGCTTTCTTTACAGCCGGAGCATCTTTCGGCATACCTTTTGAAAATTGAGCAGGGCACCAAGTTTTACGCCTGCCGTTCGTCGTTGGCTTTGCCGGACGGGGACGCTCAGGCCGAACAATACCTGCATTTGTGTGACCGCCTGCAACAAAACGGCTATCGGCATTACGAAATTTCCAATTTTGCAAAGTTTGGTTTTGAAAGCCGCCACAATACGAAGTACTGGACGTTGGCGCCCTACCTTGGGATCGGCCCGTCGGCGCATTCATTCTTAAACGGAATGCGGTTTTACTATCCGCGGGATTTGAAAGCGTTTTTGACCCGACCGGACATTGTAAACGATGACTTGGGCGGTGACGAGATCGAACGAATTATGCTGGCATTACGTCTGGCGGACGGGGTGGATTTGTCCGAATATCGGGCGGTAACGCCGTTTTTGAACCAACTGACCGAAAGCGGCTTGGGTGTTTTGCAAGACGGCAATTTTGCTTTGACCGATCGGGGAATGCTGGTGTCCAACCAAATCATCGCCGAAATTTTGGAGAGATTATAAATGAGAACGCTCAAAATTCACCTGATACGCCACGGCATGACCGATGCGAATCTGCAGGGAAGGTATATCGGCTGCAAAACCGATCTGCCGCTGAATCCCGAAGGCGTGGACGAGCTTCGTCTGTTGCGTGAAAATAACGATTATCCGGCGGTCGATCGGGTCTATACCAGCCCGATGCTGCGCTGTAAGCAGACGGCCGGTGTGCTTTATCCCGAAAAGACCCCTTGCGTGGTGGAAAACCTGCGGGAGTACGATTTCGGTGATTTTGAAGGCAAAACCGCCAACGAGTTGGAAGGCTATTCGTCCTATGCCAAATGGGCTTCGGGCGAAATTCAGGCCCCGCCGAACGGCGAAGCCAATCAGGATTTCATCAAGCGGCTGTGCGTTGGTTTAAATGAGATCGTGGTCGATATGCTGAACGACGGCATTACCGAATCGGCCGTGATGATGCACGGCGGAGCCATTATGATGCTGCTTTCCGCCACGGCTGTTCCCCGCCGCAAAACGGTGGAATGGACCAGCGAAAACGGTCGGGGTTACTCGTTGCTGATCACCCCGTCGCTTTATCACAGCAGCGGTATCGTCGAGGTTTACGATATCGTCTGAAAAGAGGATGCTTTATGGTACAAATCGGCAACGATTGGGATGCGATCCTGCAGGATGAGTGGGAAAAGCCTTATTATAAGGAACTGCGCGCATTTCTGAAGCGGGAGTATGCCACCCAAACGGTTTACCCCGATATGTACGATATTTTTAATGCATTAAAGTATACTTCCTTTGATAATACACGGGTCGTCATTCTGGGGCAGGACCCCTATCACGAGCCGGGGCAGGCACACGGACTGTGCTTTTCGGTGCAAAAGGGAACACCGAAGCCGCCGTCGCTGGTCAATATTTTCGAGGAGTTACAAAATGATCTGGGGATTACGCCGCCGCCTCACGGGGAACTGACCGCGTGGGCACGGCAGGGCGTTTTGATGTTAAACACTGTGCTGACCGTTCGTCAGCACGCCGCCAACAGTCACCGAAATCGCGGGTGGGAAACCTTTACCGACCGCGTGATTTCCGAACTGAACCAAAAGAAAACACCGGTGGTGTTTTTACTTTGGGGTACACCGGCCCGTAAAAAGGCCGAGCTTATAACCAATCCCATCCACAAAAAGCTGATCACCGTCCATCCGAGTCCGCTGTCTGCCTACCGCGGTTTTTTCGGATGCCGGCATTTTTCCGCCGCCAATCGTATTTTGACCGAAAACGGTCTTGAGCCGATCGACTGGAAAATTGATTAGCATAGCAACCAAGAGAAAAAGCAAAGGAGAACGAAAAATGAAATCAACCGGAATCATTCGACCAATCGACCGCATGGGACGCGTAGTTATCCCGAAAGAAATTCGTCGACATTTGCACGTAGAAAATGATATCGACAGTTTCGAAATTTATATGGAAGGCGATTTTGTAGTACTGAAGAAGTACGAGCCGACCTGCATTTTCTGTGGCAACCTGGGTGAAAGTGTTGAAATGAACGGTCATACCGTCTGCAACAAGTGCATTGAAAGATTGCGCAAAAAGGCAGCAGAAGAACAGGGCGAATAATTCGCTTTATATATTATATAAGGTAGGCGGCTGTGCAAAATGATGATTTTCGGATCGTTTTGCGGCAGATCCCCATATCTTGTGCAGTGAAAAGAAGCAAACCGCAAGGGATATTTCCTTGCGGTTTTTCTTCGTCTTTATGCACAAAAACAACAATTCAACTTCGTGAAAGTTGTAACAACTTTTCCTGAAAAAATACCTTGCATTTCGGGGATTCTTGTGATAAAATCTTAAGGTACGCTGCCGAAAAGGCGCGTAAACATGCGTTGATGCGGGAGGTGGCCGACCCAGAGTCGGGAAATTTCCGCGGAGTATGTCCGATTTTAAACCGGGCGAAAGAACTAGGAAGGCGAAGGAATACTTGCGAATTCCCCCGCCAACGGCAACGCGAGTTGCTGTCCGGAATTGACTGTGACCCCAGCAATGCCGGTTTTATGTTGTGCCACAAAGAAATACACGGCACGATGTAAGTTTTGCCCGCCAACTCAACAAGGAGGCGAATGTTCACATGGCAGTGAAAGAGAAAATCCGTATTCGTATTAAAGGTTACGACCATGCACTTGTAGACCAGTCCGCAGAAAAGATTGTGGAAACCGCTAAACGTACAGGCGCTCGTGTCTCCGGCCCCGTGCCGCTTCCGACCGAAAAAGAAGTCGTCACCATCCTGCGTGCAGTCCATAAATATAAGGACAGCCGCGAACAGTTCGAAATGCGGACCCACAAACGGCTTATCGACATCATCAGACCTTCCAACAAGACTGTGGAAGCTTTGACGGGTCTTGAGCTCCCCGCCGGTGTGGAAATCGAAATCAAACTTTAATTTAAGGTTTCGGTTGTCCGGTGTGGTCAAGTCAGCACAGCGCTGACCAATAACCAATAGGAGGAAAAAAACATGAAAAAGGGTATTGTCGGCAAGAAGCTGGGTATGACTCAACTTTTTGACGCAAACGGAAATGTTGTTCCGGTAACTGTGATCGAAGCGGGTCCCTGCGTTGTCGCACAGAAGAAAACTACCGAGAATGACGGTTACGAAGCAGTACAGATCGGTTATGGCGATCTGAAGGCTTCTAAGGTGAATAAACCCATGAAGGGTCATTTCGCCAAGGGTGACGTTGCTCCCAAAAAGGTTCTTCGTGAATTCCGTTTTGAGGATTGCAGCGCAATGAACGTCGGCGACATTGTTAAGGCTGACGTTTTCGCAGAAGGCGACGCGGTCGACGTTCGCGGAACTTCCAAAGGTAAGGGATATGCCGGCACCATCAAGCGCTGGAACTTCCACCGCCTTAAGGAATCCCACGGTACCGGTCCGGTTGCCCGTCACGGCGGCTCGTTGGGCGCTTGCTCCAGCCCGTCCCGTGTTTTCAAAGGCAAGAAAATGGCAGGTCACTTGGGTCACGAGCGTGTAACCGTTCAGAACCTGAGCGTTGTCAAGGTAGACGCTGAAAAGAACATCATCGCCGTAAAGGGCGCCGTTCCCGGCCCCAAGGGCGGCATCGTGGTGCTGTTCGACAGCGTGAAAGCATAAGGGAAGGAGTGTTTGAATTATGCCGAGTATTGCAGTAGTCGATATGGCAGGCAAGAAGGTCGCTGACCTTAATCTTGCAGATGCTATTTTCGGAATTGAACCCAATGCGGTTGTTATGCACATGGCGGTTGTCAACTATTTGGCAAATCAGCGCCAGGGCACTCAGTCCACTCTGACCCGTACCGAAGTTTCGGGCGGCGGTAAAAAGCCGTGGCGTCAAAAGGGAACCGGTCATGCCCGTCAGGGTTCGACCCGCGCTCCGCAGTGGAGACATGGCGGTATCGTCCACGCTCCGAAGCCGAGAGATTATTCCTATTCGCTGAACAAGAAGGTTCGCAAGCTGGCTTTGTTCTCCGCTTTGTCGGATAAGGTTGCCGGCGGCAACATGATCATTCTTGACGATTTGAAGCTGGACGGCTTCAAGACCAAGACCGTTGCTGAGTGCTTAAAGGCAATCGGCGCCGGTAAAAAGGCACTGGTTGTTCTGGCCGACAATAATGCTTATGCTGTTAAGAGCATTCGCAACATCGCCGGTGCAAAGGCTACCCAGTACAACACCATCAACACCTATGACATCATCAACGCCGATACGCTGGTCATGGTCAAGGGTGCTGTCGAGAAATTAGAGGAGGTATACGCATAATGACTGCACAGGACATCATTATCGCTCCGCTGATTACGGAAAAGAGCATGTCGGGTATTGCCGACAAGAAATATGCCTTTAAGGTTGCCAAGGATGCGAACAAGTACCAGATTGCCGATGCAATCGAAGAACTGTTCAAGGTAAAGGTTGCTAAGGTCAACACCATGCACATGCGCGGTAAAAACCGCCGTATGGGCCGTTACGAAGGCAAGACCGCTTCCTGGAAGAAAGCAATCGTCACGTTGAAGGAAGATTCCAAGACCATCAGCTTCTTTGATGGCTTGATCTGATCAGCGTAAAAGGATCATAAGGAAATCAAATCCGGATTTCCGGTGATGTATGAAGCCCGCAAGACGGACTTCGCTAAGCCAAAATAGGAGAGTGAAACGAAAATGGCTATTAAGCACTATAAGCCGACTACTAACGGCCGCCGTAATATGACCACGATGGATTACTCCGCGTTGTCCAAGGTTGCGCCGGAAAGAAGCCTGCTTGAGCCGATTAAGAAGAATGCCGGCCGCAACAGCTATGGCCGCATCACCGTTCGCCACAGAGGCGGCGGCAATCGCAAAAAGTACAGAGTCATCGATTTCAAGCGTGAGCGTTTCGGCGTAAGCGCCACCGTTCTTACGCTTGAATACGACCCCAACCGTTCTGCATTCATCGCCCTCGTTCAGTATGAGGACGGCGAAAAGCGTTACATCATCGCTCCGCAGGACCTCAAGGTCGGTGACACCATCGTCAGCGGACCCGAAGCCGATATCAAACCCGGTAACGCACTTCCGCTGGTTAACATTCCGGTCGGTACCGTTGTCCACAACGTTGAACTGTATCCGGGCCGCGGCGCACAGCTCGCCCGTTCGGCCGGTAATATGGCTCAGTTGATGGCGAAAGAAAACGGTATGGCGCTGCTGCGTTTGCCTTCCGGCGAACTGCGCAACGTTCCGGAAGGATGTATGGCTACCGTGGGTACGGTTTCGAACCCCGAACACGCCAACGTCAACTACGGTAAAGCCGGACGTAAACGTCACATGGGTTGGAGACCGACCGTTCGCGGTTCCGTCATGAACCCCTGCGACCACCCGCACGGTGGTGGTGAAGGTAAGTCCCCGGTCGGCCGTCCCGGCCCTGTTACCCCGTGGGGTAAACCGGCATTGGGCTACAAGACCCGCCAGAAGAATAAGCACAGCGACAAGTATATCGTAAAACGTCGCAAGTAAGTCGGACGAAAGGAGAACCATCATGGGAAGAAGCATTAAAAAGGGCCCCTATGTGCAAGAAGCACTGTTTAAGAGAGTCCAACAAATGAACGAAGCCGGTGAAAAGCGCGTGCTGAAAACGTGGAGTCGTTCTTCTACCATATTCCCCGATTTCGTCGGACACACTTTCGCAGTACATGACGGACGCAAGCACGTTCCGGTTTATGTCACGGAGGATATGGTTGGTCACAAGCTCGGTGAATTTGCACCGACTAGAACATTCAAAGGTCACGCCGGTTCTAAAACCAGCGGTAAATAAGCGGAAGGAGAAAACAACATGGAATCTAGGGCTATTTTGAAATTTGCCCGTATTTCGCCGCGGAAAGTCAAGATCGTTATGGATCTGATCCGCAACGAAGACGCAGATAAAGCCATGGCAATCTTAAAGTTTACTCCCAAGTCCGCTTGTGAGTATCTTGAAAAGTTGCTGGCTTCGGCAATCGCAAATGCCGAAAACAAGGAAATGGATGTTTCTCGCCTGTACGTGGCAGAATGCTTTGTTTGCCCCGGCCCGACCCTGAAGCGTATCCGCGCTAAGGACCACGGCCGTGCACACCGCATTTTGAAGAGAACAAGCCATATGACGATCGTTCTGAAAGAACGCGAAATCTAAGAAGGAGGTTGAGTTATGGGACAGAAAGTACATCCGCACGGATTCCGTGTCGGCGTTATCAAAAACTGGGATTCCCGCTGGTTTGCTGACGACAGCAAGTTCGGCGATACGCTGGTTGAAGACTATAACCTCCGTAAGTACCTGAAGAAATCGCTGTATTCCGCAGGGGTTGCTAAGGTTGAAATCGAACGTGATGACAAGCGTGTCCGCCTGCACATCCACTGTGCAAAGCCGGGTATGGTCATCGGTCGTAACGGTGCCGAGATCGAAAAACTGCGCGTAACCTGCCAGGAAATGATCGGCAAGCCGGTTATCGTCAACATCGTCGAGGTCAAGAATCCCGACGCAGACGCTCAGTTGGTTGCTGAAAACATCGCAGCTCAGCTTGAAAAACGTATTTCGTTCCGCCGTGCAATGAAGCTTTGCATGGGTCGTGCAATGCGTTTGGGCGTTAAGGGTATCAAAACCCAGGTTTCGGGTCGTTTAGGCGGCGCCGAAATCGCAAGAAGCGAACATTATCATGAAGGTACCATCCCGCTGCAGACCCTTCGTGCCGACATTGACTACGGTTTCGCCGAGGCAAACACTACCTACGGCCGCATCGGTGTCAAGGTCTGGATCTACAAGGGCGAGGTTCTTGATTCGAACCGCAGACATGAAGGACGTACCTTTGAAAAGCGTGAAAATCGCGGCCGCAGAAACAACCGCGACAGCAAAAGGGAAGGGGGAGCCCGCTAATGTTAATGCCGAAGCGTGTTAAACACCGCAGAGTGCAGCGCGGTCGTTTGACCGGTACTGCAATGCGCGGTAACAAAGTAAGTCACGGCGATTTCGGTTTGCAGGCACTCGAACCCGCATGGATCACCTCGAATCAGATCGAGGCGGCCCGTATCGCTATGACCCGTTACATCAAACGTGGCGGTCAGGTATGGATCAAAATTTTCCCGGATAAGCCGATCACCGAAAAGCCGGCCGAAACCCGAATGGGTTCCGGTAAAGGTTCTCCGGAATATTGGGTAGCCGTTGTTAAACCCGGACGCGTTATGTTCGAGATCGACGGTGTTTCCGAGGAGACTGCGCGCGAGGCTATGCGTCTTGCCGCAAACAAACTGCCGATCAAGTGCAAGTTTGTCAAGAAGGAAACGGGGGGTGAGCAGTAATGCAAGCCAAGGAAATCAGAGAAAACACTTTGCCGGAGCTCAACGAGCAGTTGGCGAAACTGAAAGAAGAATTATTTAACCTTCGTTTCCAGCTCGCCATTAACCAGCTCGACAACCCCATGCGCATCAACGCTGTCAAGAAGGACATCGCTCGTGTGAAGACTATCATCCGCGAGACCGAGCTTAAAGACAGCGCAAACGCTTGAAAGGGGAGGTAGGCTTAAATGAGCGAGAGAAACCTTCGTAAAACAAGAGTGGGTCGTGTTGTCAGCAACAAGATGGATAAGACTGTTGTCGTTGCCATCGAAGACAACGTTAAGCACCCCTTGTACAAGAAAATCATCAAAAATACCATTCGTTTTAAGGCTCATGATGAAGAAAACACCTGTGGCGTAGGCGACAGAGTTCTTATCATGGAAACCCGTCCTCTGTCGAAAGACAAGAGATGGCGTGTGGTAGAAATCATCGAAAAGGCGAAGTAAGCCGACAAGGAGGAAACCACTGTGATACAACAACAGAGTTACCTCAAGGTTGCTGACAACACCGGTGCCAAAGAAATTATGTGCATCCGCGTGATTGGCGGCTCCAAAAGGAGGTATGCCAACATTGGCGATGTCATCGTTGCTTCTGTTAAAAAGGCCGCTCCGGGCGGTACCGTAAAGAAGGGCGATGTCGTTAAGGCCGTTGTGGTTCGTTCCGCAAAGGGTCTTCGCCGCAATGATGGCACTTATATCAGATTCGATGAAAATGCGGCTGTCATCATCCGTGAAGACAAGAACCCGAGAGGGACCCGTATTTTCGGGCCGGTTGCCCGTGAGCTGCGCGACAAGGATTACACCAAGATCCTGTCCCTCGCTCCGGAAGTGCTTTAATGGGAGGTAAAGGAATTATGAGTAATCTTCACATTAAAACCGGCGATACCGTAAAGCTTCTCACCGGAGACGCTAAGGATCGCGGCAAGACCGGCAAAGTGCTGGAAGTCAGCCCCAAAGAGGGCAAGGTCATCGTAGAAGGCCTGAACAAGGTCAAGAAACACGTAAAGCCGAAGAAGGCGGGCGATCCCTCCGGTATCATTGAAACCGAGAGCGCCGTCTATGCCTGCAAGGTTCAGCTGGTTTGCCCCAAGTGCGGCAAGGCCACTCGTGTAGGCGCCAAGATCTACGAAGACGGTAACAAGGATCGCTGCTGCAAAAAGTGCGGCGAGACTTTCTGAGTAAGGAGGAACATGACAAATGTCAACACTGGGAAACGAATATAAAAGTTCGATTGCTCCTGCCTTGATGAAAAAGTTTGGATACAAAAGCGTCATGCAGATTCCGAAACTCGACAAAGTCGTTATCAATGTAGGTGCCGGCGAAGCGAAGGACAACGCAAAGGTAATCGATGCGATCATTGGCGATCTCGGCCTGATTACCGGTCAGAAAGCAGTTCCTTGCTACGCTAAAAAGTCGGTTGCGAACTTCAAACTTCGTGCCGGCATGCCGATCGGCGCAAAGGTCACCCTGCGTGGTGAACAGATGTACGAATTCATCGACCGTCTGTTCAACGCAGCTCTCCCGCGCGTACGTGACTTCCGTGGTATCAACCCCAACTCCTTCGACGGCCGCGGCAACTATGCCATGGGCGTTAAGGAACAGTTGATTTTCCCGGAAATCGAATATGACAAGATCGACAAGGTTCGCGGTATGGACATTATTTTTGTCACTACTGCCAACACGGACGAAGAAGCTCGTGAGCTGTTAACGCTTATGGGCGCTCCGTTTGCGAAGTAAGGAGAAGGAATTATGGCTAAAACATCAATGAAAGTTAGACAGGCCCGTCCTGCTAAATTTTCTTCCAGACAGTATAACAGATGCAAGATCTGTGGCCGCCCGCATGCTTATCTTCGCAAGTACGGTATTTGCCGTATCTGCTTCAGAGAACTTGCTTATAAGGGCGAGATCCCCGGAGTTAAGAAGGCAAGCTGGTAAAACGTAAGGAGGTTAACGGCATGCAAATCACCGATACTATCGCCGATATGCTTACTCGTATTCGTAACGCAAGCACGGCAAAACATGATTCGGTAGATGTTCCCGCGTCCAACGTAAAGAAGGCAATTGCCCAGATTTTACTTGACGAAGGCTACATCAGCAGCTTTCAGTTTGTAGAAGACGGAAAGCAGGGCATGATTCACATTGTGTTGAAGTACGGCCCGAATAAAGCGCAGACGATCACCGGCATTCGCAGAATTTCGAAGCCCGGTCTGCGTATCTACACCAACGTTGAGGATATGCCCAAGGTCATGAAGGGCCTCGGAATCGCAATCCTTTCCACCTCTAAGGGTATTATGACTGATAAGCAGGCTCGCAACGCCAACGTCGGCGGCGAAGTTCTCGCTTACGTCTGGTAAGGGGGTGCGTTGGAATGTCCAGAATAGGTAGAAAACCCATTACCATCCCCGCCGGTGTTACGGTTAACATTGACGGTTCTAAGGTTACTGTCAAGGGCCCGAAGGGTGAATTGACTCAGACCTTCGTTTCCGACATTGCAATCGCTGTGGAAGGTACCGAAATTAACGTTACCCGCCCGAGTGATGCTCCGGCACACCGTGCATTACACGGTTTGACCCGTACGCTGCTGGCCAACATGGTCGAAGGCGTTGAAAAGGGCTACTCCAAGGAATTGGAAGTCAACGGTGTCGGTTACCGTGCACAGAAGCAGGGTAAGGATCTCGTGATGAACCTCGGTTATTCTCACCAGGTCATCGTTCCCGAAATCGACGGGATCACCATTGAAGTACCTTCTCCGAACAAGATCGTTATCAGCGGTCCGGATAAGCAGAAGGTCGGTCAGTTTGCCGCAGATGTTCGCAAGAAGCGTCCGCCGGAACCCTACAAGGGCAAAGGTATTAAGTACGCCGATGAGCATATCCGCCGTAAGGAAGGCAAAGCGGCCAAGGGTGCAAAGAAATAATAAAGGAGTGTTATCAAAATGGTTAGTAAACCTAACAGCAAACAGGCTCGGCTTAAGCGCCACCTCCGCGTTCGTTCTAAGATCAGCGGTACGGCCGAATGCCCGCGTCTTGATGTATTCCGCTCCAACAGCCATATTTACGCCCAGCTCATCGATGATGTAAACGGTGTTACGCTCGCAGCAGCCGGTTCCAACGAAAAAGGTTTCGAAGGCAACGGCAGCAACTGCGAAGGCGCACACAAGGTTGGACAGTTAATTGCTGAACGCGCCGCCGATAAGGGTATCACGGAGGTCGTCTTTGACCGTGGCGGATACATTTATCACGGCCGCGTCAAGGAGCTTGCCGAAGGTGCCCGCGAGGGCGGCCTCAAGTTCTAAAAAGGAGGAGGAATACTTTTGGCTACTAATATCGACGCATCAACATTAGATTTACAGGAACGCGTAGTTTCCATCAACCGCGTATCCAAGACCGTTAAGGGCGGCCGTGTTATGAAATTCGCGGCTTTGGTCGTTGTCGGTGACGGCAATGGCGTTGTCGGTTTCGGTCTGGGTAAAGCAGGCGAAGTTCCGGATGCTATCCGCAAGGGCATCGAGGATGCTAAGAAAAACCTGATCAAAGTTTCTTTGAAGGGTACCACCATTCCTCATGAAATCATCGGTGAATTCGGCGCAGGCCGTGTTCTGATGAAACCGGCTGCCCCCGGTACCGGCGTTATCGCCGGCGGTGCGGTCCGTGCCGTTGTCGAAATGGTCGGCATCAAGGACATCCGTACTAAGGCACTTCGCTCTAACAATCCGTGCAACGTTGTTCGCGCTACGGTTGCAGGTCTGGCTGCTCTTCGTGATGCCAACCAGGTCGCAGCAGTTCGCGGCAAATCCGTTCAGGAAATCGTAGGTTAAGGAGGATCGGCACTATGGCTACAAATAAAACGGCTGCCGGCCTTACGGTAAAACTCGTTAAGAGCACCATCGGTTCCAAGAAGGATCAGATCGCTACTGCCGAGGCTCTCGGTCTTCGCAAAGTCGGTGACGTTCGCGTCCAGCCCGACAACGAAGCTACCCGCGGCAAGATCAACAAGATTTCTCACCTCGTTGAGGTATCTGAGGGAAAATAATGTATTCCGGTCATACGCTGTATGACAAGCGACAAATTGTCGCCAATCAAGCAAGGAGGTGCGAACAATGAAACTGCACGAATTATCTCCGGCGGTCGGCTCTACCAAAGAGGCGAAGCGCATCGGCAGAGGTCACGGTTCCGGCAACGGTAAAACTGCCGGTAAGGGACACAAGGGTCAGAAGGCCCGTGCCGGTCACGGTATGAGACCGGGCTTTGAAGGCGGTCAGATGCCGTTACAAAGACGTATCCCGAAGCGTGGCTTCAACAATATTTTTGCTGAAGAATGGCAGGCGATCAATGTTTCCGCGCTCGAAGTGTTCGAGGACGGTGCTGTGGTTGACGCTGCTGCTCTGGCAGAAAAGAACATCATCAAAAAGGCAGACATCCCGGTTAAGGTACTGGGCAACGGCAAACTCACCAAGAAGTTGACCGTAAACCTCAGCGCTTTCTCGGCTTCTGCTGCTGAAAAGATCAACGCCGCAGGCGGAAAGGCTGAGGTGATCTGAGATGCTGGAAACCATCAAGAATGCATGGCGTGTTAAGGAGATCCGCAACAAGATCCTCTTCACCATTTTTATCATCCTGATCTTCCGCATCGGTTCGGTCATCCCCGTTCCGTTTATCGACGTTCAAGGACTTTGGGCCAAAGACGGCGGCCAAAGCACCAACGAATTCTTTAACTACCTGTCGATTTTGACCGGTGGTGGTCTGGAATACGGCGCAATCTTCGCAATGTCGGTTACTCCGTACATCAACAGCTCCATCATCATCCAGCTGCTCTGCGTTGCCATCCCCGCTTTGGAACGTTTGTCCAAAGAGGGCGAGGAAGGTCAGAAAAAGCTGGCTCAAATCACCCGTTACGCAACTGTTATCCTGGCACTTATTCAGGGTATTGCCTACTTCTTCTATCTGAAGGGAAGCGGCTATATCGCCAGCAACGTTGTGACCACCGGTGCAAAGATTTTCGCCGGCATCGTCATCGTTTTGGCTTTTACCGCAGGTTCTGCCTTGGTTATGTGGCTGGGCGAACAGATCGACGTCAAGGGTATCGGCAACGGTAGCTCCATCCTGCTGTTTGCGGGTATTCTGTCCCGCGGTCCGCAGGCCTTCTGGAAACTGGTTGAATACTGGAAACTCAGCAACGGTAAGGTTGCCGTTATCGGTATCATTCTGGTTTTCTTGGCCGTCATTGGCTTCATCGTTTGGATGACCAATGCCGAACGCCGCATCCCCGTACAGTACGCCAAGCGTGTTGTCGGTAACAAGATGTACGGCGGTCAAAACACTCACATCCCGATCAAGGTCAATATGGCCGGCGTTATGCCGATCATCTTCGCTTCGTCGATTTTGATGTTGCCGACCATGATCCTCGGATTTATGAGAACTCCGCTTGCCGGTCAGGAATCCACCTTCTATAAGGTGTTGACCCTGTTCAGCGCACGCGGTACGTTCTATGCACTGCTCTATTTTGTTCTGATCATCGGTTTTGCCTACTTCTATGCCACTATTCAGTTCAATCCGGTGGAAATGGCAAACAATCTGCGCAAAAACGGCGGTGCCGTTCCGGGCATTCGTCCGGGCAAACCCACTTCGGACTTTATTTCCAAAATCCTTTCCAGAATCACTCTTATGGGCGCACTCTTCCTCAGTGTGATCGCCATTCTGCCGATCCTCATCAGCAACATTCCGGCTTTGGGCGGAATGAACATTTCGCTGGGCGGCACTTCCGTACTCATTATGGTCGGTGTTGCTTTGGATACGGTTCAGAACTTGGAATCGCAGTTGATGATGCGTCACTACAAGGGCTTCCTGGATTGATCCGATAAGGAGTAATCGAATGAAACTCATTCTTTTAGGCGCTCCCGGTGCCGGCAAAGGCACTCAGGCGGAAATTATTTCCGAGAAGTACAACATCCCCGCTGTTTCGACCGGCAACATGATCCGTGCGGCGCTGAAAAACGGCACCGAAATGGGTCTGAAAGCCAAGGCTTTCATCGAAGCCGGCAAGCTGGTTCCCGATGAGGTCGTCATCGGTATCGTTGAGGAAAAACTCAAGGACGCCGAATGTGTAAACGGCTTTATTCTGGACGGCTTCCCGCGTACGATCCCGCAGGCGGAAGCGCTCGATAAGATGGGCGTCGGCATTGATGCCGCCCTGTCGATCGAGGTCGCCGATGAAGAGATCGTCAAGCGTATGTCGGGACGGCGCGTCTGTGAAAAATGCGGTTGCAGTTATCATATTGATTTCAAAAAGCCCGCAAAGGACGGCATCTGTGATGCCTGCGGCGGCAACCTTGTCATTCGTAAGGATGACGAGCCGGCCATCGTGCAGGATCGTCTGACGACCTATCACGAACAGACCGAACCGCTGAAGAGCTACTACCGTTCCTGCGGCAAGTTGATCACCGTTGAAGGACAGGATGAGGTTGCGGATACAACTGCGCTGGTCCTCGGTGCTTTGGCGGAGATTTAAGTATGATCGTACTGAAAACCGCGCGCGAGCTTTCTATTATGAAAGAAGCCTGCCGCATTTCGGCAGGTGCGCTACAACTTATTGGCAAGGCCATCGAGCCCGGCGTTACTACCGCCGAGCTCGACAGGTTGGCCGAAGCGTATATTCGGAAGCAGGGCGCCGAGC
>JAKSQF010000080.1 GCA_024404235.1 Clostridia bacterium
GTTGTATGGCGAAGGATGCGAAACAATTCCCCGTGCTTGGCGCGGCGGGTCATGTTGGTGCAAAACTGATCCAAATTGCGCTGGCGTTTCTTCTTCGGCTTATCCTTTTTCTCGGTCGGTTCCTCGCCCTTGGCTTCGCCGTCGGATTTTGATCCGCCGCCAAATGCATTCAGAATATTATTCAAAAAAGGCATTGCCGGTGCTGTACCGAGATCAAACGTTTCGTCGTTCATTGCCGAATCATCGTCGTCCGGATTCATCAGTTCCATCAACTGATTGCTCATCTGTTCAATATCTTCATCGGTAATGTTCATCCGTTTCAGCATATCATCGACAGGTTTTATGCCCATTTCTTTGGCACAAACCAAACAAAGGCCGTGCGGCTCATCCTCCGGATGACTGGCATCGGAAAGAAAGACAACCGCCGGTCGTTTTTTACATTTAAAACACAATTTCATAGCGAACTCCTTTGCTTTTGGAAAAGATCTTCAAATCGGATTAACCGAATGGTGTAAGGGAAATAAAAAACTGATAAACAGAAGCGCCCTTCAATGCTTCGGTCGAGGTCAGCACGAATGAATCACCGTACAGGTAATGAACGATTGCAACAATAACGGATAACAGTGCACAGGCAATCAAGCCGCGCGGCAAACCAAGAACCGCACCCAAAAATCGGTTGATTTTATCGGTAATACGGCCGAATGTAAATAATTTGTTCAACAACCGTGCCAATAGCTTGACAACCGAATAAAGCAAAACAAATACAAGCAGGGTGTAAAGCATATTGATAAAGTAAACCAACGTGGGTTTTATATATTTTTGCGACGTGTCTTTCATAACCTGACTGCCGTTTTCCTGCAAATATTTGTCCACATCGGCATCGGCATATTTCTCGATAATCTGCCGCATGGATGCGTCGCGAACAAACTGCGGCAAAAATTCAAGCAGTTTATCTAACGTGTTTTCCTTGGCGTCGCCGATCGCTTCCGTGCCGGCGTGGATCAATTCCGGCTCAACCAAACGGTCATAGGTCAACTCCCCTAACAGACTGCCGACACGCATTGCAACGATCAGTGCCAAAATCATTCCGACCGTTTCAATCAAGCCGCGAACAAATCCGCGCTTGTAACAAAGAAAGATGATAAAGATAAATACAGCAATAAAAATCAGGTCAACAAATAAAGACATTCAGCACCTCAATCGTTTAGTACCACTCGGCTGATTTCGCCGGATGTGATGATAGCCAAAGAATCTCGACTTAAAACCGCCAAGCGTTCCGCTCCGTATTTGCACGACTTTTGACAAACCACTTCTCCGGAGGTTTTTAAGAGATACACCACCGTATCACTAATGCAATAAACGTTACCGTTTTCATAAACCATATCGGTTATAACGTGATTAAAATCAAATTCGCCCTCTTTTTTACCACGATTGGAAAACAGTACAATATGATTGTCTTGGCGGTCACCGGAACGGTTATAGACTAACAGCATACCATCCGTCGAAATACGTGACTTATAAAGCGAAGCATTGGAAGAATAATCGGATTTATCGTAGTTTTTCCATTGGACGTGCGAACACGTATTTTCCGACAAAATCACAAATCCGGATGCGTAGTTTTCCAAACTCAAAACCGGCCTGTCACCATAGTCGTAGGACTGCACCGCATTGGCGGAATCAAATTTCAAAACCGAAACCTTTGAATGCATTGCACCCGACTCGGTATTCAGCGTTGAAACCGCGATTTGCTTTCCATTGCGGGCAAGGACAACGTTATTGACAATATCCTTTGCGGAAAACCACTGATAAATCTGCTTGCCGTTGACGTCAAAAATCGTCACGACCGATGCATAACCGTCCGCACCGGTGACAACGGCGTAACTGCCGTTTCTGCCGATTGCCGCTGTTTGAATGGGATCGTCAAACGATTTTGACGTTACTTTATGGCGCAGATTATAAATTGATAAATGATAGCCGTAGGAGTCATAAATCAAAGCACGCGTTTCACTGCAGGTCAAAACCGGTGCGCCAAATCCGTGTGCTTCGGAAAAAATCTTTTTCCCTGCGGTAGAGTATGCCACCAGTTCCGAATCGGTTAAGGTGTAATAATAATAACCCTTATTTGCAACGTTTAACACTTCCGTGCCGTAAATTTCGCTTGGATAACCGCCGACACCCATTGCAGAAATGCGATTACCGAAAACTTCAACGATACCGATCGGCAAAGCAAAATGAAGAATCGCAACAACAACCGCCAAAACCACAACAACTCCGCCGAAGAATTTAGCACGGGCAGTTCTTTTGGGCTTATTGCCGCGAATAACACGTACTTGTGCCTCGTTATCCTCGGCCGGGCTTTCCTGCTTTTCGGAAATCTTGCGTTCACGTTTTATATCCCTTTTATTTATTTTCGGGGCAGTTCTACGCTTGGAATGTTTCACTTTTTTACGCTTATATTCCGCCATCAAAATGCCTCCTTATAAAATACCTGATTTAAAATCAAACCGTTCGGCGGCGCAGTAAAACCGGCCGCTTCACGCCGACAGGAAGAAAATATTTCCGTCGCGCAATCGGTCGGCAAACGGCCTTCTGAAACGTCGATTGCCGTCCCGACGATAATACGCACCATATTGTATAAAAAACCGTTGGCCGAAACAGAAATCATCGGTTGTTCGCCGTTCAAAGTCAAACGGCATTCGCTCATCGTCCGTACCGTATCCTCAACGGAACTGCCGGACGCACAAAAACCTTTGAAATCATGCGTACCAAGCAAACTATCACAAAAAGCACCAACCCGTTCTGCATCCAGCGGATGTTCTAAGCGCAATGCATAGCGCGACAAAAACGGATCGTGCGTTTTTGAAACGTAAAAGTGGTACTGATAATTCTTTCCGCACGCATCATACCGCGCGTGAAAATCGGGACGTACCTCGTGGAATTCCCGCACCGCAATGTCCTGCGGCAAAATGGAATTCAGTCCCAGCAAAAAAGCCTTTTCGGGGAAAGATTCCGGACAGTCCAAATGACAACAGAAGCCACGGGCATGCACACCGGCATCGGTGCGGCTGCAACCCGTAACGTCGGGGCGAAAACCCATTAACTCCTGCAGTGCATCCTGCAATTTTTCCTGCACGGTAACGGCATTGTTCTGTACCTGCCAACCGTGGTAATCGGTTCCGTCGTATGAAATTGTCAACAGAACACGCTTCATCGGTAATCTCCCTAAAAGTTGATATAATAGTTTGCCAATATAATGCCGACGCAAACGAACACGCAGGTGATCGCCGCAAACAAATCCACTTTTCCGTAATGCAGCCGTTTCATACGCACACGACCCTCTCCGCCGTTATAACAGCGGCATTCCATCGCCTCGGCCAATTCATAGGCACGGCGAATAGAGGAAATCAACAGCGGAATAAGAATCGGTATCAACGCACGAATACGGTCTAACAGTTTGCCGTCCTCCAAATCGGCACCACGTGCCTTTTGCGCATTCATTATTTTTTCGGTTTCTTCGACCAAAGTCGGTATAAAACGCAACGCAATGGTCATCATCATCGCCAATGTATGCACGGCATTTTTTAAGCCTACAAACCGCAACGGCGAAAGCAAACTTTCAATACCGTCGGTCAAATCGTTGGGCGTTGTCGTATAGGTCAGCAGAGAGCTAAGCATAATCAACAGCATTATACGTAACGCCATAAAGACTGCCCGCTTAACACCCTCGCTGTAAATGTGGATTTTCCAAAACGATACCAACAAAACGCCTCCGCTGCCGTAAAACAGATTGATAACGGCAGTGAATACAAGAATGATCCAAATTGCCTTCAAATTGCGCAAAAACATCTTAAGCGGAATTTTTGAAAGCGCAATACCGGCGAATAACAAAATCACAAACAGCGAAAGGCCTGCAAAACCGTGTGATAAAAACAAAAAAACGATCATTAAAATCAGCAGCATCAGCTTTGCGCGGGGATCCATTTTGTGAATCGGCGAATGGCGTTCGATATACTGACCGAAGGTGATATCCTTAAGCACGACTGCCACCTGCCTTTCGATTCGACAGATAAGTTACGGCTTCGTCCACGGTAAAAATATCGGTCGGAACATCGTACCCTTTTGCCTTTAATTCTTCAAAAACACGTGTTACGATCGGCACGTTCAGACCGGCTTCACGCAAAACCTCGGGTTTTGAAAATACATTACGGGTTTCATCATACATCAAAAGCTTGCCGTCGTTAAGCACCAGCAATTTGTCGGCCAGCATCGCCATATCTTCCATGTTATGAGAAATGATCAAAACGGTGGCATCGTATGCCTTGCGGTATTCGGCGACCATATTTACAACGTCCCGTCTGCCCTTCGGGTCAAGACCGGCGATAGGCTCATCAAGAATCAACACCTGCGGACGCATTGCCATGACACCGGCAATGGCAACGCGGCGCTTCTCACCACCCGAAAGATCAAACGGTGAGGTTTCAAAATAGGATTCCGGAATACCGATAACCGAGCAGATTTCCTTAACGCGTTCGGTCAATTCGTCGCCGCTGAGTCCCATATTCTTCGGACCAAAGGCGATATCCGCAAAAACGGTTTCTTCAAACAACTGGTATTCGGGATACTGGAAAACCAAACCGATTTGAAAACGCACCTTGCGAATTTCCTTCGGGTTTTCCCAAATATCCTTTCCGTCAAACAAAACACGCCCCGAGGTCGGCTTCAACAAACCGTTCAACTGCTGCACAAGGGTCGATTTGCCCGAGCCGGTATGCCCGATAATGCCGAGAATCTCCCCTTTTTCAATCGAAAAAGACAGGTCGCTGATCGCATCGTGTACAAACGCCGAACCGTCACCGTAAGCGTATGTTAAATTTTCAACTTCAATAATCTTTGCCAACTAATTTTCCTCCAAGAAAAAGCACCTTGCAATCGTTTCAGCCGTATCCTCCACGGAAAGAACGTCGGTTGAAATATCAGCGCCGCCGGAACGTAATTGAAACAGTAATTCGGTCGTCTGCGGAACGTCCAAGCCGACCTGCTTCAGCATATCAACCTGATTAAACACCGTTTTCGGTGCGGCATCGGCCAAAATAGCACCTTTGTGCAAAACTAACACACGGTCCGCCTGCTCGGCTTCCTCCATAAAATGCGTAATCAAAACGATCGTGATATGATGTTCACGGTTCAATTTTAATATGGTTTTTAAGATTTCAGCACGGCCTTTAGGGTCAAGCATCGCCGTCGGCTCGTCCAACACAATACATTCGGGTTTCATTGCAATTACGCCGGCAATGGCGATACGTTGCTTTTGTCCGCCTGACAGATGGTGCGGCGACTTCTGGCGAAATTCATACATACCGACCGCTTTGAGTGCTTCGTCAACACGCGCACGGCTTTCCTCGGGCGAAAGGCCGAGGTTTTCCGGACCGAATGCCACGTCCTCCTCAACAATAGAGGCTACCAACTGGTTATCCGGATTTTGAAAAACCATACCGACACGGCGCTTGATCTCAATTTCCGTTTCGGTGTCGGCAGTATCCATTCCATCCACTAAAACCTTGCCCGAATTCGGTTTATTCAAGCCGTTCATCAGTTTTGCAAGTGTGGATTTTCCCGATCCGTTGTGTCCTAAAATAACGGTAAAACTTCCCCGTTCGATATTAAGGGAAAGATTTTCAAGAACGGTCTTTTTACGTTCGCCGTCATCATATTCAAAACCGATGTTTTGAATTTCAATAATATTATCCATAATCAGTCTTTCTTCCAAACAGTAGTGTTTCCGCAAGGCAATACGATATTGCGGCAGGTTACCGGCAAGCCGATTTCATCGGTGGAAACATCGCCCCCACGGTTTTTGGCAACAATTTCACGCACCATATAATTTAAGATAGAAGGCGAAAGTCCGCCGGTATAGGTATTTAAAATAAAGAAAACAGCGTTATCACTTAAAAGTTTGCCGGTTTCGGTCAGCAATTCGGAAAGCTGTTGTTCCAGCTTCCACACTTCGCCGCCGGGCCCGCGCCCGTAAGACGGCGGATCCATAATAATACCGTCATAGGTATTGCCGCGGCGAATTTCACGCTTAACAAATTTCAGACAATCGTCAACCAACCAGCGCACGGGACGGTCTGCCACGCCGGTGGCAGCAGCGTTTTCCTTAGCCCACTGCACCATACCCTTAGAGGCATCAACGTGGGTCACACTTGCGCCCGCCTTTAATGCGGATATGGTTGCCGCACCGGTATAGCCAAATAAATTCAAAACCGAAACAGGACGGTTTTCGTTTTTGATCAGTTTACTTGCCAACGCCCAGTTGACGGCCTGCTCCGGAAAAAGACCCGTATGCTTGAAGCCCATCGGCTTTAGACGGAAGGTAAGATCCGCATAGTTTATCGTCCAAACATCCGGAACATAGCTGATTTGCTCCCAATATCCGCCGCCGCTTGACGAGCGATGGTAAACGGCATTGGCCTTTTTCCATCGGGGGTCACGGCGGTCGCCAGACCATATCACCTGAGGATCGGGACGAATCAGCAGATAATCGCCCCAACGTTCTAAACGTTCCCCATCGGTTGCGTCAATCAGTTCGTAATCGGGAAAATCGGTAACTGCTCGCATTGTTTCCTCCTAAAAATCAATCAAACAAGGTCGGCTGTGTCGGATTATTCGACAAACCCAAATGCTCATAAGCCAAGTGCGTAACACAGCGTCCGCGCGGCGTTCGGGCAAGAAAACCGATCTGCATCAGATACGGCTCGTAAACGTCTTCAATGGTGACAGCCTCTTCACCAACGGCGGCGGCAAGCGTTTCAAGACCAACCGGACCACCATTATAAGTTTGAATAATCGTCGTCAGCATACGGCGGTCGAAATCATCCAAACCAAGTTCGTCAATTTCAAAACGCGCCAAGGCCTTTTGTGCGACCTCCAATGTGATCACGCCGTCAAATTCCACCTGCGCAATATCACGCACACGCTTGAGCAAGCGGTTTGCAATACGGGGTGTTCCGCGTGAACGGGATGCGATTTCCAACGCACCCTCCTCGTCAATTTCGATCTGCAAAATGCCGGCGGAACGCATAATAATTCGGCCGAGTTCTTCCGGTGAGTAAAGCTCCAAGCGAAGTAAAACACCAAAGCGATCACGCAACGGTGCGGTCAACTGACCCGAGCGGGTCGTTGCGCCAACCAAAGTAAAATGAGGTACGTCCAAACGAATAGAACGGGCCGAAGGACCTTTCCCAAGAATAATATCAAGCGAAAAGTCTTCCATCGCCGGATAAAGGATTTCCTCGATATTGCGGGAAAGACGGTGAATTTCGTCAATAAACAAAACATCACCCTCGTTGAGCGAGGTTAATATGGCAACCAAGTCACCCTGCTTTTCGATTGCAGGACCGGAAGTAACGCGCAGGTTTACACCCATTTCATGGGCGATGATGCCCGAAAGGGTCGTTTTACCTAATCCGGGCGGGCCGTATAACAACACGTGATCCAACGACTCGTGGCGTTGTAAGGCCGCCTTAATATAAATGCGCAGGTTATCCTTTGCTTTCTCCTGCCCGATATAATCATCCAACGTTTTCGGCCGCAAAGAAAGCTCGGTTTCTTCATCACGGTAATTATATTCAGGTGAAACGATGCGGTTTTCAAAGTCCATCTCGTTTTCTTCGATCATTGATTAAAACCTC
>JAKSQF010000081.1 GCA_024404235.1 Clostridia bacterium
ATTTCGACGGCAATTCCGGTTTCGGTTATAAACTGTCTCAGGAAATGCGCGATAAGATGGTAGACGGTTATACTTATGAGGTGCTGTATAAGTTGCCCGAGACTCCGTCGACAGTCGGCTATCACGATCTTGCTTCCGGTATGGAGAGTGCCACCGGTTTCGGTACTGAATGGTATGACGGCGGTCAGATGTGGTATTATCAAAACTTTGCCGGCGATAGCAGAGACTACCGTCAGCTTTGGTTGGGCAGCAGCAGTGCAGCATTGAATCAATGGGTTCATTTGGTAGCTGTTTGGAATAAAGAGGATGGCGCCTTGTACGGATACATCAACGGCGAATATGAGGATTATTCTTATCCGTCAACCGATACACCGACATTTATTGAAGATTTCTTCATCGGCGGCGATGCGGATGGAACCGGTTCTTTCCAATACGGAATTAACTGCGATATTGCTTTTGTTCGTGTTTATGACGCAGCGAAATCCGGTGCTGAAATTGCTGAAATGTACAATAAGGCAATCACGCCGAATGCACCGTTGACTCCGGATGCACCTACCGGTTTGGTTGTTGAATCTTCTACCGATTCTACGGTGACGTTGGCTGCAATTGACGGTTGTGAATACAGCATTGACGGTATCAATTGGCAGGAATCTGCAACCTTTACCGATCTCAAAGTGGATATGGTATATAACTTTGTTGCTCGCGTTAAGGCGAACGAAAGTACTTCGGCTTCGGATGTAAGTGAGCCTTTAAAGGTTATGATTGCACGAAAAGCGGATGCTCTGCTGGTCGGTTCTACCAAAGTTTTGGTTGCTCCAATGGAAGACTATGAATTTAGCGTGGACAAAGAAAATTGGCAGGCAGGTACACTTCTTGAAAACATCAAAGAAGCAAATTGCACTGTTTATGCCCGCCCCGTTCACGTTGATTCGGACGTAACGATTGCCATAAATGGTACAGATGTTGAATTGAATGGTATAGATGCTTACGAAGTTATGGATAGCATGTCTTTGATTAACGTTCGCCATTCGATTTTGTTCAACATCAAAAATATGGCTGACGATACAAACACAGACGGTGTCATTAACGTGCTTGACTTGGTACACATGAAGAAAATGATGGCGGAATGATAATTCTGTAAAAAGAACGCGAAAGCAACCAATCAGTTGCTTTCGCGTTTGGATTTATTCTATTATATTTGGGAGAAGAAGCATGAGCAAATTATTACATTCGGAAGAGGCAAAAAAATATCAACAGTTTTACAGAGAACAGTTGCTGGATGACGTTGTTCCTTTTTGGATGAACAGTGATCTTTTGGACAGCGAAAACGGCGGTTATATTTCTTCGGTAGACCGACAAGGAAAAAGCTATAACGATGATAAGTCGGTATGGTTTCAGGGCAGATGTTTGTGGACTTTTTCCACGCTTTGCGAAAAATACGGAATTCGGGAAGAATGGAAGCAGGCCGCAGATAGCGGAAAGAAATTCTTAGAAGAAAAATGTATTGATTCCGACGGCAGAATGTTCTTTACGGTTACAAAAGAAGGAAAACCACTCCGCAAGCGCAGATATCTGTTTTCGGAAAGCTTTTTTGTTGTCAGTATGGCCGAATATGGTTATGTGTTTCATGATGCGGATGCTTTGCAAAAAGCTGAAAAATGCTTTGATATGATGATGCAAATCTACGAAGATCCTAACAGTGATCCGTTTAAGATTACCCCTAAAAGTTATGCAGAAACTCGAAACGAACGTTCTGCGGCTGTTCCGATGGTGCTTGTCAGTTCGGCGCAACTTCTTCGCAGATGTGATGCTGCAAAAGCTGATTATTATTCCAAAATTGTAGCAAGAGTAACCAACGATATTTTAAGATATCATTTTCATCCGGAATTAAAGGCTTCGTTGGAAAATGTGCTGATTGATGGTAATCATGTAGATAATCCATCCGGGCGCACTATCAATCCGGGACATTCTTGCGAAAACGCATGGTTTTTGATGAGCGAAGCGGTTTATTCAGGTGATAACGAACTGTTGAATACGGCTCTTGAAATATTTGATATTGCATTTGAGCGAGGCTGGGATAAAGAATTTGGCGGAATGCTGTATTTTGTTGATTTGGATGGTCGTCCGTGTGAACAGTTAGAATGGGATATGAAACTCTGGTGGGTTCATAATGAGGTACTTATTGCTTCGTTGATGGCATATTCTCTTACCGGGGACGAAAAGTATTGGGACCGTTTTGAAATGGTTCATGAGTACTCATTTTCACATTTTTCGGATACCGAATGCGGTGAATGGTACGGATATTTGCATCGTGACGGAACGGTATCTCACACGCAAAAGGGATCGCTTTGGAAAGGTCCATATCATTTGCCCCGTTGCCTAATGCTTTGCGATGAGCTTTTAGGTAGAATCGCAGAGGGAAAAGCAGGAAATCCGTTGTTGTAAAAGCAAAAATGCGCAGTAAGGCGAAACCGGTTAATCCGAATCGCACTACTGCGCATTTCTTTAATTACGATTAAAGGTTGGTTAAGGATTTTTTTACTTCGTCAAGGGTCGGAATAGCTGTGGCAGCACCTTCTCGGGTGACCTGAATGGTGGAAGCCATAGTGGCAAGCTGCATGCAATCGTGCAAAGCGGCACCGTTTATGTAATTGGCTAAAAAGAATCCGGTATAAGTATCACATGCACCTGTGGTGTCTTTCACTTCGGCATCAAAGGCTGGTTGCATAATATTGTTATTAGCCTTTCGGAAGATGCTTCCTCGCTTGCCGAGAGTCAGTACGACAGATGCGTCAGGAAATTTTTTCAGCATCGTATCCAAAATATCCTTGGCGTTAGTTTCTCCTGTAAGAGTTGCGCCTTCCGTCTCATTGATAAAGAATAAATCCACAAGATTTAAAGGGAGGTCGTTGATTTTTTCATCTGCCGGAGAAGGATTAAAGGCAATCTTCATTTTTTTACTTTTTGCGCAATTCATTGCATAAGCCAATTCGTTGGTTTCGTTTTGTAATAAAATCCAATCGCCGGCACTAAAGTTTTCCAAAGCTTTATCAATCATTTTTGTGTCAAACGCACGGTTTGCACCCGCAAACAATAAAATACAGTTTTGACCGGCGTTGTCTACTTGAATAATGGCATGACCGGTCGGTGTTTCGGGCAGGCTTGTTATATAGTCGGTACAAACACCTTTCTCTTTCAACATTTCAACCAAAAAAACGCCGTCGGGACCGATACAGCCAAGGTGGTAAACATCCGAACCACTTAAAGCAAGGGCAATAGATTGGTTTAAACCTTTGCCACCGGAAAAGGTCTGCAACTGTAAAGAAGTTTTTGTTTCGCCGGGTTGTACAAAATGATCGACTAAATATGTTTTATCAATATTCATCGAACCGAAGTTAAGTATTTTCATCATTTTCACCTCGTTAAATAGTAATGATTTTGCCATCGTAAGATACGTCGAATTCGTGTTCTGTTGCCACGGGTAGTAATTCATCGTAAGTAGCAAGACAGTTATGAGAAAAATGATTTAAGCACAATAAGGTCCTGTCGTCTATAGCACCGACAGCGCGAAGTCTGTCACGGAAAATCATGCAGGTGTCTAACCCCAAATGACCGCTTGTCCATCCCTTTAACAGGCCGGCGGTGCAATCTAATGAAACAAAGTCAAAGCGTATTTTTTTCTCTTCCAAAAATCTCCAAACGGCATCATCAAATAATCCCGTGTCGTGTGCATACAGAATCGACTGTCCGTCTTTCTGAATAATATATACTAACGAACTTGCTTTCGGATCGTGGTCGGCCGGCAGAGCCGTAATGGTATACTCTAAAACGTTAAATGATTGAAATGGCCGGATAATATGCGGTATTACACGGTTTTCATGTTGACATTTGTTCGCGCATAAATCTTCGCTGGCTTGACAAAACACCGCCTGACCACCGTAAATATGCAGAGGGGTCTCATGGGACAAGGTTGCAAACCCGATGCGCCGCATTTCAAGGTCAGCGGCATAAAAATGATCGCTGTGAGCGTGGGTCACAATGCAATGTTCGATATTTTGAAGCGGAATGTTATGTAATAATGTGTGCATATAGGTATCGGCAGGGAAATCGATTAATAACAAATCGTCGATAATGGCTTGCGAGCGCGTGCGAATATTCTTTCCGCCTGCTTTTCGTGCTTTTTCGCAGGTTTCACAGCAGCAGAACATTCCGGGGAAGCCTTCTGCTGCCGCAGTACCCAAATATTGAATTTTCATTTAAAACACCCCTTATTTAAGTAAAAGCTCAAATCCCAATTCGTGAACACGATCCCAAGGAAGATAAAAGTCATTCATATAAATATCAAATCCCTTGAAACCGTTTTTAAAGGTTTCGGAAACGCGTTCGCGTAACCGCTTTGCACTGAAAGATGCAACGCTGTTGGATTTTTCACCGCAGTATCTCGGATTTAACCCGTCAAATGCCTTCGGAACTTCGTCAATCATTTCAAGCATCGTTCCGGCTTGGAAAAGGTAATCTTCTATGATTTTCCGAATTAAGAATTCGGCAGAATATTGTTGGGATAGTGCCGGAAATCCGAATTTGTTATAATAGGAATCAACAATGATATGTGCCAAACACATTCCGTTGGTGTTTTCCGAGGTGTTCCAACCGCCGTAGGCACTTATTTTTTCAAACAGTCCGATTTTCTCGGCGTAGCGCATCATCTCCAAATCGGCTCCGTTGCTGAACGCAACATCGGCTAAAGCGACCGGCTTTCCGGTCTCCGCCACATAGTTTTTAATATATGCAAAAAACTCAGGCAGGCAACCATGGGTTGAATAGGATAGGTCTTTGTGCTTTTGTGTGCAGCATTCTTCCATGATTTTTCCGGGAGAATGAACGGCAAACAATAAATCCGATTCCGCAGCTGTGTCGCAGATAGATCCGCCGGCTGAAACGATTTGTGCCTTTACCGATTCTCCTAAAGGTCTGTCTTCGTATCGGGGTATAATGGTCGGTCCTAAAACAGTCGAATAGTAAACGCGAATTTTCGGGTGATAATTATGTATCATACAAAAAACGCGGGACAGCAAAACGGAGCCGACTTCGTCTGCTCCCGGATAGATCATAACCCGATCCATAATGTTTTGCTCGTTAATAAACGAAACGATCTTATTTTGATCGATCGCAGCGTATCCGAATTCAGAGGTATCATCCTTCGGAATCACAAGGTGGTCAAAAACGCCTTTTACGGTTAAGGAAACACAGGATCGATTGACGAACGCATCTTTTTCTCTGCGGGAAAGAAAATCGGTTAGGTATTCCTGCGGAATGGTATTACAAAGATACTCGTATTCCGATTTTTCATCATCCGCAGAAAATCCGCGGTTGATACGATCCTGTAGATATCCGTATTTCCATATATCGGCCCCATGGGTATCCCAGTAATCCGGGTCTTCAAAACTGTCGTTATATGCGGCAGCACGTGCAACTAAGTTATAAGCTTCGATGATCAAATCCGGATTGTTGGATTTTAAGGTATAAAAACGCTTCAGGCATTCATTGATTTGGTCATAGGTCCTGTGATGCGTTCTGGAATGAATAATATTTCCGTATATTAGTGTATCAACCGACAAAATTGCATAATCGGCATCTTTTGATTCTTCTAGCAGCCAATTCCAAATCCCGTCAATATCAGCGGATATTTTACACTTGCCCATCAGGTGAAAGGGTGCGGTTACAAAGTTAATATCAGGACATATTTTGGCAATCAGTTGTGGATAATAATAGTTGCAAGGACGGTCATCCAGCGGAACATATACAATTTTTTTCAAATGAATCACATTCCCATATATTATTTTTTAGTTTGATGATACACAATAAAAAATGATAAATCAAGTATTCACATAAGAATAGGAAAATTAGTATATATAGCACGGCAAATAAAGACAATAACGGATAAAAAAGTATATATTATACTATCACTTACGGTTTTGTGATAAACCACAAAAAATATTGGAAACAACAATTTATAAAAGTGAAATTTGGATAAATTTGTAGGAGATTAAAGATAAGACTTTTTTTGATTGATGATGTATAATATCATTGCAAAACACTTTGAATTATGAAGGGAGTCTTCTAAAGTGAAAATGAAAAAAACCTTTCTCGTAGGAATGGCATCCGTGATTTTGGCGACCTCCGTTTCATTCGGTGCATCGGCAGCAAAAGCGGAAATTCAAACAATCGGCGATATACCGACCCGTATTATTACTGATTTTGAAAATCTGGACGGTGCCACGACCGACAACCATGATGCGTTTTTCGGATCCGGTTCTGCAAACGGCGTAGACTTCGGTGTTAAGGGCGGACTGGGAACGGATGCTTCAAAAGCTTTGGTTTTCGGAAACGTTACGGCAGATAACTATTATGCCGAGGCATCGTATAATCCCAATTTCGATGACGGTGCAAAAACAGAAGGATTTGAAGGTGCAACTGATTTTATTATGCATGTTGATGCCGGCGGTGAAACGGACGGTTTGGCTTTTCAATTTGTTTTCGGCGAATGGGAGTACACCGCAACCGGCGAGCCTAGAATGAAGAAGAATCCGGAAACCGGGAAAAATGAAAATGCCATTACGTTCTGGAAGTTCGCAGACGATGTTAATACTGTCTACTATGCTTTAGAAGACGGCGGTACTTCGTGGACAAAATATACCGGAACATCCAATTCTTATGTTCGGTTACCTTCCGGTTTTAAGGGCTATGTGAGAATTCCGCTTGACAGTTTCGATCCTTCGTGGAATTCAACCGATGCCAATGACAAGGTTGACTTCAAGCATTTTACCCGTTTCTCGTTTTATTACGGTATGTATAATCGCCATAAAACAACCGGCTATGCCATGGCGATCGATGACATCGGCTTCTGCGGTGCCGAACTGGCGCAAAACGAAAACATGAATAATAACAACAACAACGGTAACAATGCCGGCAACAACAGCGGCAATAATACCGGCGGAACTGTTGATGAAGATCACAGCACCGGCGGCAACACAGGCGACAATGACGATTTTGCCGAAACCAATGATGTCGGAAAGAATGAAAACACGCCTTTTGTTACGCCTGATACCGGTGATGCTACTGCGATATATGTCTTGATCAGCATCGTACTGGCGAGCGGCATTCTTATCGTTTTGGCAACGAAAAATATGAAAGATCATTGCTGATTTATATTTAAAACAAGCAACAAAAAAGGCAAGCGCCGTCTTGGGGTTCGGGGCTTGCCTTTTTTTGTTGTAAAAAAACATTTAAAGTCCCAAAAACAAAAAGTAAAATATTAACTATTTGTTGGTGAAAATTAGACGATGATTTTATCCCATAAATGATTTATAATGAGAATACATTGAAAAGTATATCTTTACAAGTGTTTATATTTGTTTTTAGTATCAGATTTTGGTTTTGTGCGAAATATGTTATAATTATTGTGCGAAATATGTTATAATTATTACAAAGAGAAAAATTCACCGAAGGGGAGTATTAGGATGAACGAAATTAATACTTTTGGACGGCAATTTGAATTTGAGAATGCTTTTTGGGCACATCCGAAACGTTGTAATTTTATCGATATGTATCAGGTGGGGGAATTATGCTGTGAAGGTGATTTCGGA